>JAUIJG010000031.1 GCA_030431355.1 bacterium | reverse complement strand
CCTGAGGTCTTCCACCGAAACGGAAGGGTCCAGTCTCATTTCAAGACCTGTGGAAAGGGAGCCCTGAGTGATGATGCCCAGATAAGTTGCTTTTGGCAAATTCTTTTACCCGGTCAGTCTTTGAAGGAGCCGTTCTCGAAGCCTATGGCCCTTGCAAATGAGTCTATCGCAGATTCCTTATCTTTGCTCTCGAAAGTCTCTTTAACGAGGACTTTGCTTTCATCCTCGCCTTCATATTGGATAAAAGTGTAACTGGTCGGCTCTTTCAAGCTTCTTTCCAGGCGATAAAGATTGCCGTTGGTACCGGTGGCGCCCACCACTCCCCAGACGCCGTCCAGGGCTTTTCTAATGTCATCGATAGTATGGGGCCATTGAGCCCTTTGAATTAGCATAGGACTACTCAAAGGAAAAACTAGTATTCGACAAGAAAAAAATGTCCGGAGTGGGACTTGAACCCACACAGCATAAGCCACACGCCCCTCAAGCGTGCGCGTCTACCAATTCCGCCATCCGGACTGACGCTCAATTCAGGGAGCTTTCGAACCCCTATTATGGCAAATTCGTAGAAGCAAGGTCAAAACATTCCGGTCGGATTATGGATTTTTATGATCATAGTGGTGCCAGTACCAATACCGTGGAAATTGTCAGTCTTGCGGGCTTTTCAGGCGAGGCTGCCGGAGCGGTCCCGGGGAATGCCGCATGCCGACTGGGTTTGTGCTTCTTTTGGGGCAAAAATTTATCTTCAATGCAAATAAATTGCAGGGGTTCGGGGAATAACAATAGAGTAGGAAAACATTTAAATTTGTAACGCGAACCGTAGTCAAGGTGATCAATTAGGCATATTGTATTGAGGTTGAAAAAGCGGCTTTGAAATTCATTGGTCCCAGGTGGTAGCACATAGATGATTCAGATGTACGTGGCAGCAATAGCGCTGGATGCAAGGAATGGGCATCCTATCGTTATGCTGAACGACAGCACCAAGCGCCGCGCCTTGCCCATTTGGATAGGGATGGCGGAAGCCAATGCCATCGGTCGCGCTCTGGAGAACAGCACCAAACCTGAACGCCCCCTGACCCACGACTTGCTTCTAAATATGATTACCGCCCTCGGCTACAAAGTGGAGAGAGTTGAGATAAACGAACTTTCTTCCAATACCTACTTCGCAACCATCAGGCTGAAAGTGGAGGATTCGAGGGTAGAGGCTGATAAAGCGATTGACGCTCGGCCTTCGGATGCCATCGCTCTGGCATTGAGAGCGGAAGCGCCCATATTCGTATCCGCACAGGTGGTGGCGGATGGCACTATTCCTGCCGATTTTGAAAAGGATGAGGAAGAGGCGGAAGAGTTTAAAAAGTTCATCGACGGTCTCAAAGCTTCTGATTTCAAGACCTCGGCAGAAGGCGGACAGTCGGACTAAGCAGCTTTTATTTTTTCTTGGCCAGGGCCGCTTTCAGAGCTGTCTCCAGGGTCTCTATCTTTGCTTCTAACTGTTTGACTTTGTCTGAGCCAATCTCTTTGGCTAGTTTCTCGTCAGCTTTATCCCATTTTTGTTCAATGACTTTCGAGCTTTCTTGTTTTTTCCGCCGGAACGCCATGAAGGTGATTCCGGGAGCTAATCCCAGAAGAAAACTGCTTGATATCAGGCAGGCAAGCGGCATGCTGTTCTTGGCTCCAAAGAGCTGGAAGCTGACCGCTTCCATGTTTTGAAAGGAGAGTATGCCGATCAGTACAAAAACAAGAGCGGTGAGGGCAAAGGGGATTTTTTCCTGCAAAGTATCTACCTCCAGCCTTTCTCCAGGCGGTTTATCAAAGAGCCAAAGTCATCCGGCGGCTCGACACTAAATTCTAACAGCTGGCCGGTTTCGGGATGTGTAAATGAGAGACTTGTAGCATGGAGAGCGTGACCCTTGAGACCGTATCTCTTGCGGGCTTTGTCCGTTCCCCCACCTTTCTTATTGTAAACAAGATCGCCAAGCACCGGATTGCCGATGTGGGCCATATGGACCCGTATCTGGTGCGTCCGTCCGGTTTTTAACTCCAGGTCCACCAGGGCTACTTGATTGAAATGTTTCCTTACCTTATATATGGTTTTTGCTTTTCTGCCGGACTCAGGAGCGCAGACACACATCTCTTTTCTTCTTACCGGATGGCGGCCGATTGATTCTTCAATTACTCCGGAGTCTTCTTTTGGAATTCCCTGCACCAGGGCTACATACTTCCTCTTTGCTGTTTTGGTGGCAATCTGTTGGGCCAGGCTGCGATGGGCCTGGTCGTTTTTGGCGACAACCAATAGGCCGGTGGTGTCTTTGTCCAGGCGATGAACGATTCCGGGTCTTTCTTCTCCTGAAATGCCCGATAGGCTGCCTTTGCAGTGATGCAGTAGTCCATTGACCAGAGTGCCCGATTCCACGCCCGCGCCGGGATGGGTGATCATTCCAGCCGGTTTATTGATCACAATCAGGCTCTCGTCTTCGAAGACAACATTGAGATTGAGATCTTCAGGCACTAATTCGGAAGGCGCCAGGGGTGGCAATCTTACCTCAATCGATTCTCCACCTTTTAGCTTTAAAGAGGCCTTGGCTCTGGCGCCGTCTATGGTGACCAGGGAATCATCAATCAACTTCTTTACTCGCACGCGGCTGAGGTCGGGAAGTTGCTCGGCCAGGTATTGATCAAGCCGCGGACTGGAATTGGTTTCTTCCTGCTGATAGCTCAGTTGAATCAGTTCAAAATCACCGTCGGTATCATCAATAGTGTCATGGTTCTCGTCGTTCATGACTCCACTCCGGAATCTTCTTTCGCTTCCGGTCTCTGTCTAAGCATGCTTATCAGAACCAGACCGATACCGACATCTATCATGGCATCAGCCACGTTGAAGACCGGAAAATCTATAAAAGCGAAATCGAGAAAGTCTGTCACACAGCCTTTGCTGAAGCGGTCCAGGAGGTTTCCCAGAGCTCCACCCAAAATAAACCCGATACCGGTTCTCTCGAGAAAGTCCGGTTTGATCTTGTCTTTTTCTCGGCTTATATACCAGGCGATTAGTATCACCGTAACCAGGCTGGCCAGAAAAGTCATAACCGTGCTCGAATCTTTCCCGATAGAAAATGCGGCACCGGTGTTAGTGGTCAAGTTCAGGTTGAGTAGCTGCGGAATGAAAGGAACTCTTTCATGGGGAATGAGGTTCTGCTCTGCCCATCTCTTGCTCCAGAAGTCGGCTCCAGCGCAAAGAAAAGCGGCAAGAGGGGTGGTTAGAAATCTTAGAGTACCGCTCGATTTTGGTTTATCCGGCACTTTCTTGACTACTCGTCTTCGTTCTCGGAGTCGTTTTCTTCCTGGGATTCATGTACTTCCTGACTCTCTTGAATGTCGTCCGTTTGGGGTTGTCGCGGCACCACATTCATTCTTCTTGTCAGATAAGTAAGTCCTTTCAGGGATGTTCTCGACTTGTCGGTTATTCCGATGGTGGCCATAAGAAGCTCGTTATGGTTGGATTTGTTCGCGTGGATTATCCGCTCCAAAACTTTATTTTCCACCGGTCTCCAGATATCTTTGTGGGCTGGTTGAGGGTATCTCAAAGGTTCGCTGGATATGGAGCCGACTGCCACCAGTTCGTTGGGTAAAGCTACCGTGATTTTGGCCGAATATTCCTGACCCGATTTCACCAGTTCAGGCGCGATGAATTTTGTTTTCAGGTCCTGGGCTATGCCGAAAGCAACTTTTACTTTTTCATAGTCGACCCTGTCGCCGATTATTTTCCAGCTGCCTCTGACTTTTTTGAGGTAAAGCTGACCTTCCGAGATGGATACAAGAACTCCCTTGGAGCCGATACTGGGCATAACCTTGGCGGTACTGCCCACTGCTTTGTCCCTGGATTCGACCGTGGCAAATTTGCCTTCCACCCGAATGTTTCTGGTCTTTGATGAGGAGCGGGCGTCGGGATAGGTTTTCCAGAAATCCTTGGTAAGCTCTTTGACAGCCTTTTTCGTCAGTCCGTCGTTGTTGACATAATCGTCGGCGTAAAAATCCATAACCGGCTCGAGTTCATGGTTGTTCCACTTATTCTCGATATCTTTGAGCAGACCTTCTATCTCTCTTATGTCTTTCTGGCTACCGTAGTTGGCAGGTTCAAGGGCAAAATCGGAATCGTTGACTTTGGGGGTGAGGGCCGTGGAGGTCTCAATGGCCATGGCGCTGTTGCTGCCGGCGCCTACAATCAGCGAAGCCAGTAAAAAGAGACTGCTCCGAACAGCATTCCTTCCTTGGTCGTGGGATTTTGCTTTCAACCGCATAACTTTCTCCAGCGTGCCTGACAAGTCAAATAGATATTATAACTCCTGGGGCATAAGTTTGAAAAAGAACCCGCCCTCGAAAGGGCGGGTTTGGATCTTTATCGATTCGATTAAACGGCTACGAGCAGCTCGTTCATTTTGTCGATGTTCTCTTTGATCGATTTTGCAGAAGCGTTAAGAGCTTTGCTTTCTTCATCGCTCAGCTTGATTTCCACAATTTTCTTCAGACCTTCTCTGCCGAGTACTGCAGGAAGACCGATGTAAACGTCCTTCAAGCCGTATTCGCCATGGGGAAGAACAGCGCAGGGCAGAAGTCTGTTTTTATCGCGAAGAATCGCTTCAACCATGTGAGAAACGGATGCACCGGGAGCATAGTAGGCACTGCCGCTCTTGAGCAGTTTTACAATCTCGGCGCCGCCGTTTCTGGTTCTATCCACCATTTCTTCGATTTTTGCTTCAGGAAGCAGTTCGGTGATGGGAATACCGTTAACGGTAGCCAGTCTTGTCAGGGGAACCATCAGGTCGCCGTGACCACCAAGCACCATTGCTCTGATGTCTTCGACGGAAAATCCGGTTTCCATGCCGATGAAAGTCTGGAAGCGGGCGCTATCCAGGACACCTGCCATACCGATTACTCTCTTGGAATCAAGTTTGGTGGTCTTCTGAACCAGGTGGGTCATCACATCGAGGGGGTTGGTGACCACGATGAAGATGGCGTTTGGAGAGTGCTTGAAAGTCTCTTCGGCTACACCTTGAACAATTTTGGCGTTGGTCTTGAGAAGATCGTCTCTGGACATGCCAGGCTTTCTGGCGATACCAGCAGTAATTACGATGATGTCAGAATCTTTGGTATCAGCGTAATCATTAGTACCTGTAATTTTTCGGTCATGCATGTTGACCGGGGCTGCTTGCATCAGGTCAAGGGCTTTACCCTGGGGAAGACCTTCCACGATATCTGTGAGGACGACATCGGCAAGATTTTTTTCGGCAATGTATTGAGCGGCGGTCGCGCCGACGTGACCAGCTCCTACTACTGTGACCTTATTCACGTTAGAACCTCCTGGCAGTCTCTCGTATAGGCGGTGTCCAGATTAGCATTTAATTTGTAAAAGTCCTTTCAACTTAAGCATTAGTTTGCTCTTTCCCTTACAACGACAGGTACGGCAGAGCAGTATTTATCCGGGCTTTATTAGTGGTTTCACCCCTGGAAGGGGTATTTATCTGATATTCGGCATTGTTCGATGTCGGCATTTTCCTGAATTCCGGGTTATATATAGATATAGGATCCTGTCCATCATCTCGCGGTTACGGTTCATGACCCACTCTGAGCGAAAATTGAAGATGGTTGCATTCGCCCTGGCGGGGCTGATATTTGGTTTGCCAGTAATCGGAGTCGGGGCGTTGTCAGGGGAGTGCCAGGCAAGGGATGGAGATGAAGACTTGCCGGAGTTGAAAAAACTTACTCCCAAGCTGCACAAGGTTGAACCCTACAAAGCCGGTGTCCAGCAGAATGCTTTTATAGAGGCTGAAAAAGCCAAGAAGGCGCGGAAAGCCAAGAAGAAGAAGAAGCGAAAGCGGTTGAAGGTAAAGACTAAAAAGAGTGATTTTCGCGGCAAGCAGAGAAGTGCAAATCTTGACAATGGCAATCTGCAATCTTCTATTGATGCCACCCGTTTAAACTCGAATATACGCCGGGGAATCGGCATCATCGGTGTCAAATTCATATCCATGAGTGGAAAGCCGCCTATTATCAATAGAGTTTTCCCCGGAACACCGGCGGCTGAAGTCGGACTCCGACCCCGGGATCGCATAGTGGCTGTGGACGGTATTCCCACATCCGGTCTTACCAAAGAAGAGTGCTACGATTTGATCGTAGGCTCGCCTAACACGCCCGTTACGTTGTCAATTCGCCGGGGCGGCAATTTTAAGGTGCATACGATGAATCGTATGGATTTCACCGAACTGCTAGACCCATCAGTGCGCAGGGCCTATGGGGTCAATCTGTGATAGAGCTGTTATAAATCTGTGATAAATTCCTGGGGATACCGACCCTTGGTGGTGCTGAGGCTACAGATCTGCTAAACTTGCGCTCATGAAATTGTGTTTTGATGCCACTAGATTTGGTGCCGGTCTGGAAGGGGCCGTAGCGCTGGCTGCTTCGAAGAAGATTCCCTGTGTGGAGTATTCCTTCGAAGCTTTTTCCACCGCGGGAAAGGCAGGCAAGAGTCTCAAGGTCAAAGAGCGCAAATATCTAGAGTCCCTGGCTGATACATGCCGTGAAAAAGGGGTGGAGATAGCTTGTCTAAATCTTCTCTACAGCCATAATCCCGGGGATAAAAAATCCAGTAAAAAATTTCTGGGTATGATGGAGAAGCTGGCAAAAGTCGCCCAGGTTCTCGATTGTCACTACCTTTCTTTTTACCTGGAGCCTGGGGCCGATGACTCCTGGAAAACTGCTTTTGAGAAGGAGTTTGAACAGATTCTACCTGTCATGCAAGAGCATGAAGTGGTCCCACTTTTGAAGCTTTCTACTCCCCGGGACGCTCGGTCGCAGTCCTTGAAGAAGTGGCGAGCCATGGAACCCCAGGACTGGCGGGACTTGCTCTCCGGATGCGAAGGTCTCAGTTTGAGCTTCTCGCCGGCTGATTGTGTCTGGCTCGGTATCGACTATCTCCAGATTTTGTCCGGATTCAACACAGCTATAGAGCACGTGGAAGCCCATGATGTCGAGATAAACCGGCAGATTTTGAAAGATTCGGGAATGTTCGGGCCGCTCTGGTGGCGTTACAGAATGCCCGGCAAAGGAGTGGTTGACTGGAGACAGTTGATTGAACTTCTCAAGCTTTATGAATTTAAGGGGACATTTTCGATTCAGCTCGATGACGAATTTCTGGCAAATGATTCTTCTTCCCTGGAAGATGCCCTCGACCGAGGCGTGAAAAAGTTGGCACCACTTTTCAGAGGTTAGGGCTAAGGTGGCGGAATCTATGGACAAGAGGAAGGTCTGTTTATATACGCAGACCCACTGGGATCGTGAATGGTACTGGGGGTTTGAAAAGTATCGCACCCAGCTTGTCTCAGTGGCAAGAATGCTGGTAAAGGAGCTGCACACCGGTGGAATGCCTGTGTTTCATCTGGATGGACAGTCTTGCGCCCTGGAAGATATTCTGGAGATGGAGCCTCTGCTAAAAGAGCCTCTTACAGAGCTTATTTCTACCAGGAAGTTACGTGTTGGCCCCTGGTATGTTCTGGCCGACCAGATGTTGGTGTCTGGTGAGAGCCTGATTCGTAATCTGGAACGAGGCATCGCTGTTGCCTCCAGATATGGTGAACCACTGAAGGTTGGATATTTGCCGGACACTTTCGGTCACACCGTCGATATGCCACGAATTCTCAGCGGTTTTGGTATTGATAATGCTGTTGTCTGGAGAGGCGTTCCCAAGCTTTACTCTGATGATCAGGGTCCGGTTTTCTTCTGGATAAGTCCTGATGGTAGTGAAGTAATGGGGTATCTTCTTCCCGATGGCTATTATCAAAATGCCTTTCAAGAAGCACAGTACAAAGATGACACAGCCCTTATCTCTTTTCTGTCGCCTTATATTTTGAGCTTCCTTTCAATGAAAAAAGATGGTTCTGTATGTGGTGATGATGAATATGGTGGAAGGGGTCGTTCTTTTGTCCGGGGGGCTGATACAACCTTGATTCCGGTGGGAGGGGACCATCTATATCCTCCTGCGGATTTGCAGAGAATGGCTTCGGTTTTAGCTTCGGCGCTCAATAAAAAGGCCGAAGCCTCAAAGGTGGAAATCGAAGTTGATATCTGTGATCTCGAAGAATATCTGTCCTTTGTTAACTCAAAAGTAGAGCAACCTGACTGCTCTGATTCTATATTGAAGATAGAGTCAGAGCTGCGCACGAATGATTTTGCCAAAGATTACTGTCGCGCATTTATACTCCCCGGTGTGCTCTCCTCCAGGCTTTATCTAAAGAGAGAAAATAGAATCCTTGAGGAGAGACTCTTCCATGGCAGCGAGCCGTTGATCACCATGTTGTGGGCCTATGGACTGGTTCGCTATCCGGAAGGCGAGTTGGATCGAGCTGGAAAGCTGCTGCTTCTAAACCAGCCCCATGACAGCATATGTGGTTGCAGCGTCGACCCGGTGCATCAGGCGATGATGACCAGGAGCAGCTCTGCCGGTCAGATTCTTGACCTTCTGGAGCGCCAGGTGCAGGAAGAGTTATTGCATCCCGGTGCTTCCGAGTGGTCTTCCGTCGAAGTAGAGAAATCAGCAGATGGGAGTGGAGATTATCCCCTGGGCTTTGGTTGTGGACAGATGGATCTAATCGACCCCGATGTTGAGCTGGCAGGCAACATAGTATTCAACACGACCGCCTCTTCCAGAAGTGGAGCGATTTCTTTCAAGCTTGCCGTCAATCTGGAAAAGCTGGGATTGAAGAGTCCGGGGCATCGCCAAACTTTGGTGCCGAACTCTGATCAAATGTCAGTTATTGAGAGTGCTATCGTCTCTTATCTTGGTCAAGCCCCTTATCAAATCCAGGAAATTTATACTGAGACCGATGTTTTCTGCTCCCTGGGAGGAGTTTTCGTTTACAAAGATGTCTGTGTTGTGGAGGGTGTCACCATGGCCGGGCCGGTTCCCTCTTTCGGCTCCAGGCTAAAAATCTCTTATTCCGACTTGGCCCTAGGTGACACAGAGGTCGTTTCCGCAGGCTCGGCTTCCCTGGAAAATTCCATCTACAAAATTGAAGTCTCCGAGGACGGAGAGTTGGTCGCCGCATTGAAGCTAAATCCAGGGAAAGAGTATGATCTGACTCCTTCATTTCGAGATCTGGCGGACGCCGGAGATTCTTACAATTTTGATCCTGTATTTGGCGATCAGCCTATCTACTCAACTTTCAAGTCTTTCTCCGTGATTGAAGAAGGACCGCTTGTGGCAAGCCTTGAGTTGAGGCATGTTCTCTCAATTCCAGCAGGATTGAAAGAGCTGAATGAGTGGCAGAGTTCTGAGCAAAAGAGCTTCCTGGCTGATCTGGATGATGTCGACGACCTTCCTCTATTCGCGCGCAGTGAAGAACTTTTGGAGCACGAGATTGTATCCAGGTTAAGCTTGAAAGCCGGAGACCCAATCGTCTACTTCGATTGCACCTGGGACAATTTATCAAAAGACCATCGTCTGGAGCTATTACTTCCCACCGGTGCTCCGGTTCAAAGGACCTGGTCCGAGAATCATTTCTGTCTGGTGGAGCGCGAGGTGGTGGAAGCTTCTTGTGAGCTGCCGGTGTCCCGGGCGGAGGAAGCACCCCTCGATCGGTATCCCTGTCAGAGATTTTTTATCGCCAACGATCAACTTTTCTTGAATCGCGGAATGCCTGAGTATGGCGTTGATAAAGAAAAGATCTCTATAACAATTTTGAGGGCATTTTCTATGCTTTCTCGCAAGAGGCTGTTAACCAGAGGTGGTGGCGCTGGTCCATATCTGCCCACTCCGGAAGGTAACTGTCTGGGAAGTAACAGGGTGTCCCTGGGATGGTCTGCCTTCAAAGCGCAGGGAGATTATCGTGGAGGACTGGACGGCGATACTCTGGTTCGTGCCTACGAGCTGGCTGAGACCTACAACAATCCTCTCCTGATGAGCCCGGTTTCCCGGGAGTTTGAGACTATACATAAAGAGATGTTCGGGGGAGAACTCACCTCTTCTATGTTCCACACTGATAGTGATAGGCTCAGGATTTCCGCCTGCTACAAGTTGCCCGGAGAGAATTCTTTCTTCCTTCGGCTGCTGAATGTTACCAATGAAGCCCTTAAGACGAGAGTCGTTTTCGATCCTTTGTTGCCGATAAAGTCGGTGAACAAAGTCACTTTGTCCGGGATTAGTCTTGAACGGCTGAATCTTCATGCCGGAGAGATCGAGATTGAATTTGGATGCAATGAGCTTGCCACCCTGCGGGTCGACCTGGCTTCCGGAAATTCTCCGGGGGCTTAAAAATGGGCAGGCTTCTCCCGTTTTGAGCGGAAGCTTCAGATTTTGGTTGTTGTTTGTGCTTGGGAATTTTTGTGAATATACTGGATAGAGAATTGAAACTCATCTGGTAAGGAAATAAGGGATTCAAATGGGGAGGGCAAATAGTTGAGAAGTTCGAGATCCCTGGTGCTGATTTTAGCTCTTGCTCTGGCATTGCCTGTGGTGACTCCCCAGCCTTTGTTAGCCAGGAGCAAGTATGATCCTGATTCTCCGCTGACCAAAGAGCAACAGAAGGCCCTTATCAGAGCCGCGAACTATGCCAAACATGGAAAAGGATCAAAAGCCGCTCCAATATTTGATTCTGAGTTGGCTAACTGTACCGATCTGCCCAAGTGTCTTGCCCTGGCATCCTACACCGATGGATACGGTCATCCTCTGCTGGACGTTAAGCGAAAAGCCATGGAAAAGGCTTTCAAGCTCTGTCGCACCAATGACGATTATATCCAGGTGGCGCTGAAAGCAAGGCAATATGAGTGTTACGGTGTGACCCGTAGCGCTATTCAGCAACTGATAAGTTCCGCCAAATCGCCCCAGCAACTTGTCGACCTGGCTCGCAAGTCCCAGGAAGTGTCGATGAATGATGTCTCTCATTTAGCCATGGAGAAGTACTATTCTCTGGTTCGCACCGTTCCGGAAGCCCTTGAGTATGCCAGGCAAGTCAGTTTGTTCGGCATGGATGATCTGCTCAGGCAGGTGGTGAAGGATCTTATCGATGACGAGAATCATCCGGACCGGCTAGTTGAATTGCTTAACAGCATTGAGGTTTTCAAGCTTAAAGACCTGAATCGCTATCTTCTCAAGAAAGCTCTGGATGAGTCTAAGACCGTGGATTCTTATTATGGAATCTGGAAGGCGGCACGTCGGCAGGGCTACCAGGATATAATGGAAGTTGCGGCATTTCGCGCTAAGAAGAAGAAGCTGGTGAAACAGATCAAGCAGAAGCGAGAGCAGAGCTACGAGAACAAGCTTGAAGAGTGGCGTCAGAATCAAGCTGCCACAGATGGGATATATCAGCAGCGGACTCAGTCAGTGGGCGGTTTTTAGAGCTTCTCCCCGATTCTATTCCTGAAGTCTTCAAGATGATTCAGGCTCGACACTTATCCTCGACTCTTATCCAGGATTAATGCGGCGGGACTCATTTAGAATCCCGCCTCATTACCATCTGCGAAGACTGCGGGCGGTCTCCCTAGCGCACTGGCAGCCTTCGCTTCATGAATATGTAAACGACAGTCCAGAGCAAAAAGTTCAATTTCAGATTTGGAAATTTTCGCACTTCTGTAAAGCACCCGGAACACCTCTAAATAGCGTGATCTATAAGATTTTGTATCCGAATCGTGAACATAATGTTGTTATCCCTGCTTTACAAGAGATGTCCATGGTATTGTCTAACAGTCCATGGGTTAAGCCCTGTGGATTTGAACCCATCTTTCTATCTGAGCATGGGAGTTTTCCCTGGTTCGCTCACAAGATGTATTTTGGTTTTTCCGTAAATCCCCTGGAGGTGTCAGGATTGTACGTTAGAGTAAGCGAGCAAGAGAGCATAGAGCGTGCCCTCAAGAGATTCAAGAAACAAGTCCAAAAGGCAGGTATTCTGTCCGATTACAGACGCAAAAAATTCTTTGAATCGGCGGGTGAACGTCGCAAGAGAAAAGCAGCAGCCGCTCGTAGACGTCAAGTTAAAAGAATGAGCCACAGAGAGTTCTAAACTCTTTTCGCTCAGTTAATACCAGTATTGAAAACAGCTCTTCTTTCCGGAGAGCTGTTTTTCTGTTTGCCGGTCCTAGTTAAAACAGGTAGTTAAGAATCAAGGCAGAGAACAGTAGTCCGCCTGCTTCGGATAGTTCGACCACTGCTCCGTAGGTGTCACCGGTTTGTCCACCAACGATGGAATTCAGTCGGTGAGCGCTCAAAATACCTGAACATATAGTCGTAGACAATAAGACTAGCACCACTGGTAGTGAATAGGCGGAAATTAAAATTGCGGTAGTGAATGCCACCGGCAACGCTCCGCGCACCAGGTCGCCGGGCAATTTGGTTGAGTCGTGCCAGACTTTTCCTTTTCCATTTTCTCTTGCGTATGGCATGCATGCTATAGCGTAAAGCTCCGTCCATCTGGCACATGTAGGAATCAAAAGCAAAGCGGGTATCAAGCTGCCCTGGGAGTGCACCAGTGCGTTTATGCTTGCCAGTTTGATCAGCACGGCTGCCACCCCGGTGAGAACACCAAAATTTCCCACCCTGCTGTCTTGCATTATCTCAAGCATTTTCTCTTTGCTTTGATGGGAAAACACTCCGTCGGCAGTGTCCATCAGTCCATCCATGTGCAGACTTCCGGTTATCGCGAGCCATGCCAGGGTGACTGTTGTGGCGGCAAGCAGTCCGTCTGCTCTTATGGCCGCCAGGGCAAGTGCTAAGCCGGTAATCAACAATCCGATCAATAAGCCCACAAGGGGGAGATACTTACCCAGACCCTCCAGGGAGCTCATCTCTTCTCGACCGAAGTCGACTCCCACAGGAATAGATGTGACATAGGCTATGGTAAGGGCCAGCCTTTTGAAGAACATCAGTCGTCTTCGACCTTTCTTCTGAAATGGCCGGGCACTTCGGCACTGTATTCAGGGCGATGGGGAAAGTTTTTGTTGTTATGTAGCACCAAAAATTCTCTTTTATCCACATAGTATGAGATCGACTCGTGCACTATCTTGAGGATGTCCGGATCCGATTCGAGATTGAAGGCTCTCTCCAAAATCTCCGGTATCACCTCTTCTGGATCTGTCTCCGTGTCTTCTTCTTGCAAGGTTGCGGAGCTCTCGCCTTTCCAGGGAAGAATGATCTTGTCTTCGAAATGACCGACAATATCTGGTATCAATGGTAATGGCATCGCTGTTGGCAGCCCATAGGAGAATACGCTCCTGTTTTTGTTGTTGGGGACAAAGCTTTTGTGGGGACCAATAATCTCCGGTGCCCATTCTATAAGCATCAGGGCATGGTCCGGACGGTCCGGTCCCTGGTATCCGCTCAGGGGAAGATCGAATAGTCTTGCAATGATGGCTGCCAGTGGTCTGGAGTTAGTACCATAAAACTCCACAGCCTCAGGAGCGAGGCGCAGTCCTTCGAGCACTCCTTTGAGCACCATGAGCGTGGAAGCGATTTTCTTATAGGATTCTGTTCCTCTCTCCGCTTTGTCTTCTTGCTCCTCATCCGGATCATAGAGAAGCATTGAGCCATAAAGAATGTAGAGCCAATCGCGCCGGGTCATATTGTTTTTCTTGCGCAGCTGTTCCTGTCTTTTCAGAACGTACTTTCGGTGCTGAAGTTCGTATTTCTCTTCGTCGCTGCCGGCAAGCTTTTCCAGGTGTTTGATCATCTCCTTGGATTTTTTGAATTCCCTGCTCAGGGAGTAGCAAGCGGACAGGTTGAGAACCGTGTCGAAATCTTCTTCGATCTTTCTAACCAGCTCAAAATGTCTGGCAGCCAGTTCATATTTTGCCTGGGACATCATCGCGAAGCCCAACTCGTAGTGAACGGTGGGATCGTCCGGAGCGCAAGAGCCGGCTACTTTTAGCAGCATCTCTGCTATCTCGAATTCTCGCAGATCGATAAATTTGTAACCTGCTTCGAATACCTTTTCGGCAACTTTTTCCAGGTCCAGCTCCGAACTCTCTTTGCCTTTGCGTGCTTCGGATATCTGCTCCAGGCAGGCAGCCAACTCTGACTGATCCGCCTCCTTCATAAGCCTCGAGATCAGCTCCACTGTCTCGGCGCTTCTGGAATGTTGCAGCCAGTATGCTCTCAGCACCTCCAGGCACTTTTCGTGCCTGCCTTCTTCAAGCAGTGTGCTGGCTCTCTGGAGCTCTTCTTCTTGGTACTCTATTTTTTCCTTACCCACAGGATGTTTCCGATTTGAGGCTCTTAAATGTAAAGCTGGAATATTTAGATGGATTTTCTCTCTTTATTCCTATTAAGAATAGCTTGAAACCGTGTAATTAAGGAAGGGAGGAAAGATTTTAGGTCACTTTCAGGAGCCTGTCCCAAGGGCTTCAGCTCAATAAATAGTCAATAGATAAGCCGATTGCTGATAATTATCGGTTAGAATTTTTACTTGATTCGGGGCGCCCTGGCCGCCGATTACCTATACAGGGGGAATTTAAGGTGGGTTCACAGAGAAAAACCATTATTGCTGGAAACTGGAAAATGAATAAGACCACCGGTGAAGCCGCGGAGCTTGCATCGGCAATAGCCAAAGCCCTGGAAGGCAAACAGGACCTTCCTGAAGTCGTTATCTGTCCTCCCTTTACCTCTCTTTCCGAGGTGGTGAAAGCGACAGAAGGTAGCCATGCCCAGGCAGGCGCCCAGAACATGGACTACAGAGAGAGCGGCGCTTTTACCGGGGAGATTTCGCCGGTCATGCTCTCCAAGCTAGGAGTTACCCATGTAATCCTGGGTCACTCGGAGAGACGTCAGTTTTTCGGGGAGACCAACTCCACTGTTAACTTGAAACTTAAAGCAGCTCTGGATCACGGGCTGGTACCGATCGTCTGCGTGGGTGAATCTCTGGATGAAAGAGAGAGCGGTCTAACCGACTCGGTGGTTAGAAGGCAAGTGGCTGCTGCTCTGGAAGGATTCACAGAAGACGATATCAAGACCCTGGTCATAGCTTACGAGCCTGTCTGGGCTATCGGTACAGGCAAGACTTGTGAAGCCCAGGAGGCGAACCGTGTGGCTGAGTCTATCCGGGCCACGGTTAATGACTTCTTCAGCTCCGGCGAAGGTAGCAAATCGAAAATTGGTGAAACAATTCCAATACTTTACGGTGGAAGTGTAAAACCCTCCAATGTGGAAGAGCAATTAGAGCTTCCCCATATCGACGGCAGCCTGGTGGGCGGTGCCAGTCTGACAGCAGAGGACTTTGTGCCGATAATTGAAGCTGGAGCAAAACGCGTCAAGCTGATGCCCTCGGTGTCCTGAGAAAAAATCTAAACGGTTAGCAACATCCTTTCCATATCCGGTGAAGAGTCGTTTATAATGACTGCTCCACCCTGGAGAGGTGTCAGAGTGGTCGATCGTGCAGTCCTGGAAAGACTGTCTGCGCAAAAACGCAGCGTGGGTTCGAATCCCACCCTCTCCGAATCTTTTCTAGTCGAATAGGTCCAACCTGGAGTCATGAAGTCGCATGGAGCACTTCGTTGAGAAGCTTGACGAAATCGAAAAGACGTTACAAGACGTCGAAAAGCAACTTGCCGATCCAGCCGTCGCTACGGACATAAACAAGGTTAAAACGCTCTCGCGGCTTCTCAAGCAGTTGAAGCCCACGGTCGAAACTTATACCAATTGGCGAGAGGTTCAGCAAGACATTGAGTTCTGGCAGGAACAGGTCAGGGAAACCCAGGACCAGGATGAGCGTATCAACTTCGAGAATGAGCTGAGCCAGGCTCGTAAGAAGGACGAGAACCTGGTGGAAGAGCTGAAAATCTTGCTGCTTCCCAGGGACCCCAACGACGACAAAGACATCATGATTGAGATCCGTGCCGGCGCCGGTGGTGATGAAGCATCCATCTTTGCCGGGGACTTGCTTCGCATGTATTCGAAGTTCGCCGATACCCTGGGCTGGAAGTGGAATATTGAAAGCGCCAATGAGATCGGCATCGGTGGATACAAAGAAGTAATCGTCAGTGTAAAAGCCGATGGTGCGTACAGCAAATTTAAATACGAATCCGGCGTGCACCGCGTACAGAGAGTTCCTCAGACAGAGTCATCCGGTCGTGTGCACACCTCCACATCTACAGTGGCAGTAATGCCTGAGGCCGATGAGATCGATGTGGAGCTGGATGAAAAGGACCTGGAGATATCTACAATGCGATCCGGTGGTGCCGGTGGTCAGAATGTCAACAAAGTAGAGACCGCTGTGCGTATTCTGCACAAACCGTCCGGTATACAAGTGCATTGTACTGAAGAGCGAAGTCAGCTTCAGAACAAAGAGCGAGCCAAAAATATTCTTCGGACCAAGCTCTACAAAATCAAAATGGAAGAGCAGCAAGCCGCCATTTATGAGCAGCGCAAATCACAGGTAGGTTCTGGAGATCGTTCCGAAAAAATTAGAACTTACAACTACAAAGATAACCGGGTGACGGACCATCGACTGGGGCAGAACTTTTCTTTGCAGCAAGTGATGGAAGGCGACCTGACAAAGTTGATCGATTCGTTGACTCTGATGGAGCAGGAGCAGAAGCTGAAAGACGGCCTCGGCTAATGGTTCGCATTTGACTTAGGACCGAGCCCGAACTGCCTGAGCTCCCGGATTTAGCTGTCATGCATTAGAATTGTATATATGGATGATATACGCCTGGGGCGCGGTGTCAAACTGCGCGAGTTAAAAAAGCAGATGGCAACTTTGCTTTCTTCCTTTGGTATCGAAGGTGGAGAGGCCAGAGTAGAGGCCGAGATGATAGTGGCACATGTGAGTGGCATGAATCGCTCTCAGCAACTGGTCTGTGCCGATATTCCGATTACGGACAGACAGACCGAAAAGATAGAGCGCTACATTCACCAGCGCAAAGAGAGAATGCCGATTCAGTATTGTCTGGAGACTGCTGACTTTGCCGGTTTGAAATTCAAAATGCGCCAGGGCGTTTTTATTCCCCGCACGGATACAGAAGAATTGCTTGCGGAAGCGCTTAAAATTTGCAGGCGATTCGACGACAAAAAGGCAATCAATGTACTGGAGGTGGGAGTCGGCTCCGGTGCTCTCTCCGTTAGTTTGTTGGTGAAAAATTCGAAAGTGCGGGTCACGGCCACGGATATCTCCGAAGACGCACTCTCTCTGACTCTTGAGAATGCCAAAATTCACAAGGTTTTGGATAGGCTGACTTTGAAGAAGGATGGACTATGGTGGCTCCTTGATGACTGCAAATTTGATCTGATTATTTCTAATCCGCCTTACATACCATTAGACCAAAAGGACTCTCTTGAGCCTGAGGTTGTCGAGTATGAGCCGCATGAAGCTTTGTTTGGTCGTGATCCCGATGGCCTGCGCTTCTATCGGAAGCTCAGCACTTCCGGAGAATCTTTATTTGATTCCGCCGGTGGTTACATGGTTCTTGAAGTTGGAGATGGACAGGCTGATCCGGTGGTTTCGATTTTAGAGGAAGCCGGCTGGAAGGATGTTCGCAAAGAGAAAGATGTCAACGGGTTGTTCCGCGTTGTGAGCGGCTTCTGGTGTGATTAGTGGTTGTCAAAACCTTAACAACTGTTAAAATTATTGATAGGGAGACAGTTCGAGGAGCTAATGGAAGACGGTATTTTAAAAGCGATGACTGCCGACGGAAGCATTCGAGCGGTAATTGCAACCACCACCAACGCTGTTGCCTGTGCCCGTGAAAAACACGGACTCTCCTACACCGCCACGGCTGCCCTCGGCCGAGTGATGACATCCGGACTTTTGCTGGCTCAGTTGATGACAAGGAAAGGTCAGGTGGCCCTCAAGTTTCAGGGTAATGGCCCGCTCGGTCGCATCCTTGTGGATGCCCAGCCCAACGGGAAAGTGAGAGGCTATGTTGATAATCCCCAGGTTGAGTTACCCTTGAACTCCCTGGGGAATTTTGATGTTGGGGCTGCCATAGGCAATTCCGGCTACATGCATGTGATTGTCGACCACGGTTTCGGGCGTCCCTATGCTTCCACTGTTGAACTTGCCAGCGGGGAGGTAGGAGAGGACGTCAATCGATACTTAGTAAATTCGGATCAGACAGGTTCGATTGTTGTGGTGGGAGTACATGTTTCCAAAGCCGGAGTCGATGCGGCTGGAGGTCTTATAATTCAGCTTTTGCCAGACCACACCGAAGAGACAATCTGCCAGATTGAGAACAACATAACCACCTTTGGTACTTTTACTTTTCTGATGCGTCGTGGCATGGGTCTGGAGGAAATTCTCCGGAGAATTTTGACCGGTTTTGATGTCCATATCCTCACCGATGTGGAGCCGGTGGAGTTCCATTGCAAATGCTCGAAAGAACGCTTCGTGGAAGCGCTGAAGATACTTCCTAAAACCGAGATTCTATCGATGGCCGAAGAGGATGGTCAGGCGGAAGGAAGATGCCATTTTTGTAACGAGTTTTACTATGTCGGTAGAGAGAGCCTTCTTGATTTAGCTCGGTCCTGAGCCCTTATTGTCAGGCGGAAGATTGGCTCCGTCTCTTATCAACTATCTTGAAACCAAACAAAATAAACCACGCCAATGGACGTGGTCTATCGGAATATTGATCGAAAGTCGCCAGGTGCGAAAAGTCAGGCTCGAATTATAGAGCCCGGGCGATTTTGCCCTTCTTGATGCACGAGGTGCAAACTTTCATACGTTTGACCGTATTATTGATTCTAGCTTTCACCGATTGTAGGTTCGGTATCCATCTGCGCTTGTTATGTGGGTTCCAGTGAGAACGCAAGAAGGTGTAATTCAAACCGGTTCTTGGTCCTTTGCCACAGACTTCACAACGTTTAGCCATGATTGAAGCCTTCCATTGGTTTACTTAGGGATTTAGTGGATATATCCGTGTGCGATAAATCACCCGGATACTGGGTAATCCGTCCGATAAGAATCGGTACGAAACTAACCCTTGCCTCGCCTTATGCAATAGCAACTGGTGCCACTTAGGCTGACAAAGGGTGCATTTTAGCATGAGGATTGGTGGCGGAAAAAGGAAATGTTGTCAAATGTAATGCGTCAGATGAATAAATAGAAACAATAATTCCACACGATCCCGTAATACGTGGTAGGCTAATTCTGGTGGGGATCGAAAGAAACATGTTGTCAGGTTCTCTTGTCAAGCAAATCTAGATAAGCCAACCCTGACTTACATTTCTGCGATAAGCAGAGTTTAGTAAATCGATTGCTGCAAAATATGGAAATACCAAACCATTCAGTTTAGAATCTTCGGTATTAAATCCATGGCGTTATAGCAGCCCAAATGGCAGTTGCGAAAAGTAGGCGAAGCGGCTTTCAAGTCGTGGGACAAACAGGGACAAAGGCGAGTTAGGAAACCAGCATGGCACTCGTAAACTACGCAGCACGAGAGATCAATTGCAAAATCGTTTACTACGGTACCGGTCTTGGTGGCAAGACCACCAACTTGAAGTATATTCATAGCCAACTAGCTCCGACCACTAGAGGTGAGCTGATCAGTTTGGCCACAGAGACTGAAAGAACCCTTTTCTTCGACTTCCTTCCTCTGGATCTCGGTAGTGTGCAAGGGTTCAAAACTAGATTCTCCCTTTATACGGTTCCTGGTCAGGTTGAATACAACGCCAGCCGTAAGCTGATCTTGAACGGTGTTGATGGAATTATTTTCGTGGCTGACTCTGATGTCATGCGTTCCAAAGACAATATAGATTCTCTACAGAACATGATTGAGAACCTTGCCGAATACAGTCTTACATTGGACAACATTCCCTGGGTACTGCAGTACAACAAGCGCGACCTGGCTAACGCTATGCCCATCGAGCGTATGGAGCGTGAGCTGAACCAGAGACAAATCCCAAGTTTCGAAGCGGTTGCTTCCGAGGGTCTGGGCGTTTTTGCTACGCTGAAAGCAATTAGTAAATTGATTTTGAACAGATTGCAGTAAGGCTGCCGCCCTCTAGCAATCTTGCATATTGTTGTCCTGTTTGACTCTGCTGAGTTGAGCTATACAGTCGATATCCGTTATTTGGGTGCATTTTCATCTCTGGACAGCCAAGTTGTTCGAAATGTACTGGAATACTGTGGTCTTTTCTTTTAGTCTTGTCTAGAGAAGCTCTATAGAACGTGTAATAACCGTGTCACCAGTAACACATGGCGGCAATGGCCAGCAGACTAAAGAAGACGCCATAAAGGCGATGGTAAAGGCGCTTGATATTGAGCGCAAATCTCGTTATTCGGACTTTCACGGAAAGCGTTCGACCTTTTCTCAATTTATGCGCCAAAGTTCTGCCCGTCTCTGTCGAAAATATCCCCTGGAATCCATCTGGATGACTCTGAGAGGCTTGTTTCGGCAGTATCCCAATACAGATGTAGCCACACGAATTTCTATTGTTAGAAGAGCCGATGAACTCATCGCCGCCTATGGATTTGAAATCGCTCGCATTCAGAAAGTTAATTCCGCGGAATATAGTGCAACTGCTTCCGGACCTGAAAGGAAAGAAAATGACGCTGGAGAGTCTGATTCGGGCAGATTTAGTGTGGATTCGACAGTGGTAAACCCCTCTGGGCAACGGTTCCAGAATCGTGAAAATAGCGCTCCGGTCGACGCCATAATAGAACGCAGCGATGGTGTCATCGAAGGTGGTACATCCGCTTTCGATGACGGTGCCATAGATGGTAGCACTGTGGCGGTCCAGGGTGATTCGGTGAAGTCCGAGAATCGTTCAGTTGGCAGTGCGATGACAAGTCAGAAGACGATGACTGGTCAGAAGTCGGCAAGTGGTCAAAAGACGGCAAATGGAAATCCTCCTTCGCAAGCTAATGAAAAGGCTGGAGTTTCCCTGTCCAAAGATGACCCTGCTGCCGTTGACGTTCAATTCGTTAAAGGTGTTGGACCGAAAATGTCCGGTGTCCTATCCAAAGTCGGTATC
>JAUIJG010000483.1 GCA_030431355.1 bacterium | reverse complement strand
ACCGAGCCGTGGTGGAGCCTGTAAATGGATTCTGCTCCCATCTTGAATACAAGCGATTTATCAGGCAGGTGCCGGAGTTTGAGCATATGCTTTATGAATCCGGAATCTCTATCATTAAATTCTGGTTCTCAATCTCCAAAGAAGAGCAGAAGGCAAGATTCGACTCTCGTAGAATCAATCCGCTTAAACAGTGGAAGTTGAGCCCCATCGATAAGAGAGCCCAGGAATTATGGGATAAGTACACGGCTTACAAAGAAGATATGTTCAGCAAAACCCATACTGCTTTCAGTCCCTGGATAATTGTCAAAGCAAATAGCAAAAAGGTGGCACGCCTGGAAAGTATTCGCTATGTCCTGGACCGCTTCGAGTATGAAGGAAAGTCGGATAGTAACACCCGCATATTTCCTGATCCCAACATTGTCACTCGCTTCCACAGAAGCATCAATCATATAGATTGATATAAGTCCATGAAAGTGAAGATGATCCTTCCGGCACTTACGGAAGCGACCAGCCCCTTTTTTCGACCGATTAAATATTCACTTTTCCCACCTTTGGGATTAGCCAGTATCGCTTCGCATTTCAATGCGGAGGATGAAATTGAGTTGGTCGACGAGCATGTTGAGCCGGTTGATACCGATGATGAGCCGGACCTGGTGGTCATCCAGGCATACATAACCTCTGCCGCCAGAGCATATGAACTAGCCGATCATTATCGGAGCAAGAATGTCTATGTCACCATGGGTGGTTTGCATGTTACTTCCTTGCCGGAGGAGGCGATGCTGCATGCCGATACTGTTTTTCTCGGTCCCGGCGGAGATGCCTGGCCTCGTTTCTTAGAAGACTTCAGGTCCGGTTCACCGAAGAGTTCCTACTTCTCAAATAGCCGCTCACTGGTGGGGGTGCCTCCTTTGAGGCGAGATCTGATCAAAAGAGAATTGTATCTGGTGCCTAATTCAATTGTGGTATCAAGAGGGTGTCCACACTCCTGTGATTTTTGCTATAAGGAAGCCTTTTTTGAAGGGGGTCGCTCTTTCTACGTCAAAGAGGTCGATGAGGCCCTGGATGAGATAGCCTCTCTTCCCGGCAGACATCTTTATTTTCTCGATGATCACTTGTTGGGAAATCCTCGCTTTGCTTCTTCATTATTCGAAGGCATGCGAGGTATGAACAGATTGTTTCAGGGGGCCGCGACGGTTCAATCGATTCTTCGCTCCGATGGGCTGGTGGAGAAAGCTGTTGAGGCGGGATTACGGAGCATCTTCATCGGTTTCGAAACCCTAAGCCCGGAGAATCTCCGGGAGCACGATAAGTACCAGAATTTAAATCAGAACTACAAGCAGGCTATCCAGAAGCTACAGAGCCTTGGTGTCATGGTGAACGGCAGTTTTGTTTTTGGAATGGACGGAGATGATCATTCCGTTTTTGATCGAACAGTGGATTGGGCTGTGGAGCATGGGATAGAGACCGCTACTTTTCACATCATGACACCGTATCCAGGAACCGGACTTTATAAGCGGATGGAATCCGAAAACAGGATTCTTCATAATGACTGGAATCTATTTGACACACGCCATGTTGTCTTCAGACCCGCCGGGATGGAACCTGATGAACTGGAAGAAGGTTACTGGAGGGCTTACGAAAAGTTTTATCGATGGTCTTCTATATTCAAAGGGGCTTCCACAAAACCGGATCTGAGGAACTCCTTGAGGCATTTAGCCTACGCCGGAGGCTGGAAGAAGTTTGAGCCGGTCTGGGACCAGGCCATAAGACTTCGAAGGGTGCGTCGCATGATGCCTTTCCTCGAATCAGTCCTGTCCGGATATCTAAAGGATTTGAGCGGTTCTGAAAAAGCCTCAGAATTTAGTGGGCTCTCTTTTGCAAATGCTGAATCCGTTCATCCAGGGGTGGGTGGGAAGAAAACAGAGCGGCAAGCCCTTTAGGACGACTGGAAATCTGCAAAGTCTGCAAAGCGTTTTGTCTCTCCGGCACCGCTTCAAAGTTTGCACGCAGGCGTTCCAGAGCGCGGACCATTTTGTCTGTACCGGCAAGCTTTGCTCCGCCTTCATCGGCTCTGTATTCTCTGTGGCGGGAGAACCAGTTGACCACTATCATTCCCAGGAACATGAAAGCTGTTTGCAGGACCATCACCACGATAAAGTACATGATCCCGCCCGAGTTTCTATTGTCTCCGCCGCGAGTAACTGCTGCTGCCACGACTCTTGCCAGGAACATTACAAAGGCATTGACCACACCCTGCAGAAGGGTCATGGTTACCATGTCTCCGTTTGCTATGTGGCTGATTTCATGGCCAATCACGCCTTCGATTTCGTCGGCTGACATGCTGTTCATCAAGCCTGTGGATACAGCCACCAGGGCTTTTGATTTTGAAGGTCCGGTGGCAAAAGCATTAATATCCGCTGCTTGATAGACCCCTACCTCGGGGACTTGCGGGAGTCCCGCGCTCTTTGAGAGGCGGGATACCATCTCGTGAATCTCTCTGAGTTGCGGGTTTGCAGTATTCGGTTCGATTAACTGAACTCCATAGGTCCACTTAGCTATGGCTCGGGACATAAGAAGTGAGATAAATGAGCCGGAAAAGCCGTAGAATAGGCAGACAATCGCAAGTGAGCCGTAGTCCATGCCGTACTCGGTCAGGTATGGACCGATTCCAAAAATCTGGGCAAAAATCGTAAAGGTCGTAATGACCAGGAAGTTGACCAGAAAAAATAGGAGAATCCTTTTACCGAAGGCTAGCATCTCTTACACCTCTAGATTGTCAGGGCTAACTGAATCTTATTCTATGAAAACTTAGCGCCCGGACCCGTTTGTAAACAATTAAATAATAAATAGCACCTTCGCGATCTTCAGTGCAGAAATCTCTCATAAGGCTTTGCCAGCTTGGCATATTGCTGGTTGGTAATGTACCCGTTGTAGAGTAGAAACCAGTAATATTCGATGTACTCGGATGGTCGGTTGCCGATGTCGTAGACGCTTATAAGTTGCACACGGAGATACATGTCCTTGCCACTGCGGTTAATACCAAGTGTCCGTACCTCTCCTCTTCTGCCGCAGAGCATATGATAAATGGTGGCTATCGGAGTGGAGACTATCGGGTGTCCATCTATGGAGTTGAGGATGTCTCCTTTCTGGGCACCATATCGCTGAGCCGCACCACCATCGAGAACATTTTTGACATACCAGGGAAATCCCGGCAAATCTTTCTGCAGGCTCAGTCCCATGGTGCCATATTCCAGTAGCCGTTGGACCAGTTTGTTTTTTACTTTCTTAGTCCCGCCCTTCAAGCTGGTTGTTTCGGCTTTCGCATGGAGGCTTTTTTGTTTCTTCATGCCGTCTAAGCTTGGTACTTCCGAGATTAGCGCAGGAGCTTTGAAATAGTCGCTACGCATCACACCGCCTACCAGAGGCTTTGCCGTGGGCAATTCTTTGTTGTCGTCATCCTTTTGTTTTACTTCAGAACTTTCAGGAGCTTTGTCTTCGTCAAGTTTGCTGGAGACATGGGAGAAATATATTTCTGTTTTGAGGGCCACCAACCTTCTTAGTATCGAAGGGCTGTCGCCCATTTTCTCTCTGGCGATGGCCAGGGCCGACTCCGCCGCATTCAGTGCTTTGTCGAAGTCACCCTTTGTTTCGTAGGTTCTGGCCAGGGAGTAGAGAGCAAAAACTGTCTCAGAAGCAAAGTCTTGTCCTTCTCTCTGCTTTGCCAGGGCTATGGCTTTTTGAAAACTATCCACGGCCTCGGCATACTGCTCT
>JAUIJG010000482.1 GCA_030431355.1 bacterium | reverse complement strand
ACTGCCAGAATAAGGTCTTCACCCTTCCAGGCGCTATGGAGCTGTGGCGTCTGTCTCATACCCGGATAGTCTTCTTTGACTTCGTTGTTTACATCTAAAATGCTCGATTGCACAGCTTCTTCGATGGGCGTTTTCGGTCCGTGTTTTCTCAGGTTTTCCAGAAGCTTTCTTGTGAAAACTCCGTTCTCGTAACGCTTCGATTCCCAACTCTGTTCATCGGGAGCGCTTGAGCAGATAACCATCTGACCGGAGCCCTGGGCGAGGGCCTGGGCGTCGAAGTTGCCCACTCTAAACAAGCCTTTGGCGTTTTTGTTTACTTTGACATGGCCGCTGTGGCAGGCATCTAGAACCAATAGAACTCGCTTAGCGTCAATTCTCTCTTTGATGATCTCATTGACCTTTTGCATCTCGATGCCGCTGGAGAAAAGCGCTTTAGGATCCGAGTCGTAGGCGATCAGATAATTCTTCTCTTTCTTTGCGTCCAGTTGGGCGGGGCTGCCGTGGCTGGACATGAACACAACCACAATGTCGTCAGGGCGAGCTACCCGAGCGAGGAATTTGTCTCCGACTTCGGACATGATTCTTCTTTCGGTGGCATCTTCATTCAAGAGAATGCGGACATGGTCTTTTCTGAAGTTAGCTTCGTTGATCAAATATTTGTAGAAATCATTGGCGTCTTTGGTGGCATACTTAAGTTTTGGAATGTCTTTGTTCTTGAAACTTCCGATACCGACGATGAGGGCCCATTTGTCTCTGACCGGTCTTGCGTCAACCGGCTCAGCCGCTTCCGTGCTGGAGTCTGCGGTCTCACTCTCTTTGGTGTCTTCTTGCGATTCCTGTGACTCTGAATCGGTTTCGCCTTTAGCTATCGCATCTACTTTTTCCGTCGCGCTTTTGGCACCGGCTTCAGAAGTTTTTGCGGACTTATTCTTGCTTTGACTGGAGGTCTCTGCTGCAATTGATCCTTCGCTGAATGGGATCAGGGCAAGCAGGAAAACGCCTGCCAGGGCAATAGTTTTCATCTCTCTCTTAGTCAATTTCCGCTACCTCGGTACTGCTCTTTTTCAGAATTGAAACCAGGCTGTTTCTAATTTGAAAAGCATGGCTGAATGCTCAAGTCCGTTCTTTCCCTCAACGACCTTTTTTGTGCATTTTAGGAGTATTCAACCATATTGATGGCCGAACTGCTTAATCTATTAGTAATGTCCGACCATATATGGGGAGTTTCGGGTATCGATCGAGCAACTCTTTGCTATATTCGAAACAGGGGGTCGAATATGGCGCATCGGAATGCATTTAAGCTAGATCTGGACTCTTTGCCGACCCGGTATAGGGGTCTGGTGGCAGGACTGGAGGAGATCTCCACCCTGGAGCATCTATTTGCCTGGATCCGGGCTGGCGGTGAGCGTTTCGGCGCCATCGATCTTCTTGCCCAGGATGAATTCAGCCATGACATGGTTGTGGAATGTTTTCCGGACCCGGATTTGCAAGAAAGCAAGGTCTATCTCGCCTTTGGTTCCACTTGATTGGGCGCTCTTACCGCCGTGGCGGTCTTTGAACATAAGCCCGAGGATAAGGAGCTACTGGAGCTTAGAATCAAGCACGGTTGGTCGCCTACGCCCTCTCCTCTGGTCGGCGGGGAGCAGATTCTCGGATACGCGGCCTGCCTGGTTGAAGATTCACAAAAACAGGCAAGAAAATCGCTTGAATAAGGTCTCTAATATAATTACAAATGTTAAGCTGGCATTATATATGAAGAGATGTCAAGCGGGCTGATGTATCATTGATTCACGTTTTGGTTGAGCCGAATTTAGTCCAAGTTTAGTAAAAGATTGAGGGCAGGAATGGGTACCAGAGAGACTCGTCCGGAAAGCCGTTTTGTAGAAAGAGAATTAGCTTCTATCCAGCGTTTCCTCGCTCGGCTCAATGGCGACCTGGAAGCAGCCGGATTCAATCCCAATAAAGTGGTGACCGAGGGCATTAAGCGCAGCGAGTCCGTATTGCTTGCCGCCATCGAATCCATGGCAGAGTCCCAGCTTATGCCTGCTCTAAGAGCGTCGAAGGTTGCCTGGCTCCATGCCTTTTTCGCCCGCTCCATTCTGGACGCGGAGATGACCGAGCAATATCTCGGGGACCAGAACTTTCTAGAGTTGAAAAAGCCGGAGACCGAGTGGCGGGAATTTGTGGAGAAAGAGTTAGCTGAACTGGAAGAAGAGATCATCAAACTTCGAGAGGAAGTGAAGGAGAGCGCCGGTGGATGATCTTTTCGGAAAGTTGAAGAAGCTAATTGTGCAACGTGTTTTTCCTTCTGCACTGTCTCGACTTTCGGATGTTGTATCCAACGAGCTGGGAGATGCCCGGCAAAAGCTTATAACCTGCGACAACTCGCTTCGATCCGTGGCAAGAATTTGTATCGATGATGCCGAAGACGCCTATCAAGAAGCAATCTACAACCTTAAAGACGGCTTTACTCAAGAAGCATTTGCCAACTGCCAGAAAAGTTTGAGTCTTCTCAAAATCGCAAATCTGCACTTGAGCGGCAGTCAGGAACTGCGCAGCGAGCCGGAGTTCAAAGCAGGATCGGAAGAGGATATGATCAAAAGACTGGCAGGCGCAATCTCTCAGTTTAAGACCGTTATCGAATACACCAACTGTGATCTGGATAAAGAAGAACACGATAGCTTCATGGAGTCGGTGCGTCTTTTATACAAAGCAATCGACCAGTTCGCCGATGGTTATGATGCTTCCGCCGCTCAATTGGCCTGGTCAGGGCTACTGCGAATTTATCTTCTCGGCTGTCAGGTCCAGGAAAGGAGCGGCTCGACGGTTCTGACCAGGGCTATGTTCAAGGAGCACGGTGATACCGATACCCAGAGACTTGTGGATTTGATCGATAGTTATTTTGAAGCGCGTAAACTCAACAACGAAGCTTCTGAATCCGCCCGGGATAGAACCAATCAATATCTGGTTGCGGCCAGGCGAACAATCGATCAGGCTTTATTAGAATTCCGCGACGGTGGTGCCATTGCCAAGCTTGTCAAAGCCGGAAAGATGGAAGTGCGAATGGCGAGGCGATTGATAGAGTCCAGCGTTGGCTTCGATGAAGAACCACAGTCGATACTAGACAAAGAGTTCGCGGAAGAGCTTCCCAGCGATAGGCATTTTCAGTTTAAAAAGCGAGTGGCATATATTCAGCAACTCATTCGGGAGAACGACCCCGACGATCTGAAAGTGGTAAGACGCCTTCATCAAGTAAGCTCCTACTACGGACGTGCCCTGCGGCTCAAGCAAGATGGCTCTTACGCGGAAGCTGAACGCTATGCTCGTTCGGCTCACCTGGATATCGACTACGCGCGGCAGCTATTCGATACCGGAGTCGCTCTCTTCTCCGACACGATTTGATTCCGATAAACTTTGACGGTGACCTCGGTCCCCTGGCGCTGATAGCCGCTGGTTATCCCGGCGCCTATATGGTACCCTCCAATGAATCCGGCGGGGAGGATAAACCAGACAATGGTCCAGGACTTTCGATCAGCTTATAGAGCATCACTCTGCTTCATTTTGATCTCTATCGGCTTTTTGCCTTTTTCTCAGTCTTTCCAGACTACCCTGGCGGCTCAAGCGTCCCACCATCCTTCCCACGAAAACTGGCGCAAAATTATTCGGGGCGGGGACCAGTCCTTGCGTTCTCGTAAATTTGATGATGCCATCGACAAGTATCAAGATGCCATCGACGAAGCCAAGAAAGTAAAAGCCGAGGACTCGCTCTTAGCCCAGAG
>JAUIJG010000481.1 GCA_030431355.1 bacterium | reverse complement strand
CCGGAGACAAGAAAGAAGATGGCAGCCTTAAAAACTGAAATCTCCAGTTCCGCTGCCGATCCTGCCAAAAGTCAGTAATCATAAGAAAGAGCTATTGATCAGGTCCAGGTCATGTAATGCTCAAGTATTTGTCATAATCCTTTAGCCAGCGGGCATATTGATAGGGTTGCAACCGTCAATTCCGGCCCATGGAAAAAGAGAAAGACCAGGAGCTTAAAATAAAAGCAGAAGAAGCAACTTCAGATGAAGTTGCGGAGACAACTGCTGATTCGAAATCGGATGAAGCTGCTGGAGATGTTACTCAGGAGTCGGCTGATATACACAAGCCTGATAAGCCGGAGCAGAATGCGCCAAAAGAGATAAAGTCTGCCGCTCCGGCCCCCCAGAAGATAGATCTGGGCGAGAACTCACCATTTGAAATACTGGAGCTTATCGGCCAGGGCGGCATGGGAGCCGTATACAAAGCAAAGAACAAACAGACCGGAGATCTGTTTGCCATCAAAGTATTGCTTCAAGAACTTGCCGACGATACAACCAGCATAAAGCGATTTAAACAAGAAGCCGAAGCAGCAGGAAAGCTAGATCACGTCAATCTGGCAAACGTATTCGGACATGGCACCACCGACGATGGCGCACCGTATCTGGTCATGGAGTACCTTGAAGGCAGAAGTCTTCGAGACTTGCTCGAAGAAGAAGGTCGCCTACCTCCGGACCAGGCCCTCGACATATTCATCCAGGTAACCGAAGGTCTTTCCTATGCCCACAAAGCAGGCATCATTCATCGAGATATAAAGCCTTCCAATATTTATCTCACCAAAAACGATACCGGTGTGACAATTCCAAAAGTTCTCGATTTCGGAATCGCCCAGGTTCGCTCCTCCTCCGGCAGGGAGACCCAGGATCTCACCCAGACTGGAGCGGTTTTCGGAAGCCCTCAGTATATGAGCCCGGAACAATGCCTCGGCTTCATGCTCGACGAACGCTCGGATATTTATTCGCTGGGTTGCTTTATCTACGAGGTGGTCACAGGCTCGCCGCCTTTCAAGGGCGACAATCCAATTCAGCTTGTGGTCAGTCATATAAACGAACAACCGGTGGGCTTCAAGCGCGAGATCAAAGCCGGCGCCACCATGAAGAATCTGGAGAAGATAGCCCTTCGCTGTCTCAACAAAGAGCAAGGCGACCGATATCAAACCATAGATGAACTAATCCAAGACTTGAAACTGATCGTACAAAACAAGTCCATCCCTGACTACAACACAGGCAAAGCAAAGAAGTTTTCCATTACACGAAGGCAAGTTATAACAGTGGTGGCGACAGTTTGTCTACTTGCCGGATTTCTGCCGAGTTTACTGCAAGACTGGTTCTCTTACCAGACAAGCAGAATAATTCAGGGTTGCTTCTTCGGAATAATTTGCATCATTTGTAGCACCACATTCTTGAACATTGGCATCGAAAGACTAAAGGAACGCTTTAAATCCCAGGGAACCCAAAGACAATGGCTGAATGCTTTTATTCCGGCAATGCTGGGGACGGCTGGACTGCTTCTTCTCTGTCAGTTCTATAGGGTCTTTGTCTCCTATACCTACAAAATTCCTCTCTGGATAGACTCAGGGCTGTTCGCTTATATGCTCTATGCAAAAGTCCTCGCATTTCTATCCTTTGTAGCTTTTGTTAGCAGCCTTCTTATGAGAAGCGATAAGAAAGTACCGATGAAGAAACCAATAACGCTGCTTCTCATCAACGCGACCATTACTGCTTTACTTTTCACGGTTTTTCTACCTAAACAGGTCGCAAAAGAACTATTTTCATTGAGCCTGTCTGCTGAGAGACCTAATCAATCAATTGCAATTCCGCTTGCTGAAGCAGCGTTTCGCCTAAATCCTCAGCAAATTCACTATGTCTTTCCTGTTCTGAATGCCCTACAAAATCAAAAAAGATACGAAGAAGGAATAAAGAGGATTGACAAACTATTAAAGAAAGAAAGATCCAAAGAATCATCCACCTACATTGAAGACTTACTTGATTATCGTCAAAGCTTCAACAACGAACTGGGAAACAAACAAGCTTCGATAGCGGATTTAGACGAAATCATTAAACTGGGCGGTGATAAATCCACTAGATCTATGACCATTAAGGCACAGAGGCTTGCGGACGAAGGGAATTTAGACTATGCCTTAACCGTACTGGAGGAATCAATCAAACAGAATCCCAATTATGGCAATGATGCTTACCCTGTAAAAATAAACACTCTTATAAGGAAAAATGCTCTCGGTGAAGCGCTTGAAGAGACAAGCAAATTAGCTAAATTCGATAAAACAAAAGCATCCTGGTACCTGCTACGAGCGCTAATACATAAAAAATCGGGAAACTCAAAAGCTGAATTAAGCGATTACAAACGATCATTGGAGTCTGCCAAAACATACATAGCCCAAGGGAACAGGTATTCCCCTTACAGTGCGACAACAGACTATGAAGCCGCAGCTTATGCAGCCGAGAAACTAGGTAAGCTAGATGACCGGGACATGCTACTGAAAAAATACTTCGACACATACTCAAAGCCTGAGAAGACTGACCTGAACAAGCATCTATTCCTGGAAAAGACTGGCTTGGAAGTAGATTGGCAGAGAACAAAGCCGAAATAAACGCCGGAAATTGTGCAAATAGCGTAAGGATCCATGTGAGATTGTTTACAGAGGGGCTGAAAACGCCATGAATTGATTACAATAGGCAGATACTGGCATCCTCATTTATAAAGAGACCCGCAATATCATGGCCGACACCAATACTGGCAGCGAAAGCACAGAAAACAAAGACGAAAAGAGCGCACGAGTACTTCGGATGCCCGAAGACCAAGCTGCCCAATACATAGAAAAGAAAAGAGAGGCAGAAGCCCTCAAGGAAGAAGAGGAGAAAGAGCGGGAACGTGCCCGGCAAGAATGGGACAAACTGAGGGAAGGGGTTGAAACCGGAACCCTTGAGCCTGAAAGCGAAAGCCCGGAAAGTAATGAAGTAGACGGAAGCGAAGGAAGCGCTCCTGCCGAGCCATCGGAGCCCGGCGCAGAAGGGGAGGCTCCGGCTGATGGAGAGGGAAGAGAACGCTCCAGAGACGGCTATTCGTCCGAAGATAGGTATAGAGGAAGAGATTCTGAGAGAGGATTCTCCCGGGATAGAGACAGATTCCGGGACGGAGATCGAGACCGCGACAGAGGAAGAGGTCAGGGAGACCGCCAGCAGAAAGGCAACCTCAATCTGTTCTTGAGCCCCCGGCTCATGGCTCTCGCCGAAGAGTTTGCCGAAGAGGCAAAAATGCCGGTAACCAAATACCTGACTGAGATTTTAAGATTCGTACTCTATTCAAAAGCGGATCAGCAACCCCAGCACGATAGATACAGAACCGAATTTGTCTCCCAGAACAAATTGCCCACCACAGGCTGGACTCCGGAAGGAGAGGGTGAAGAAGCAACTGAATCGAGGGAATACGCCGGTCATTCTAATTATGGCGGCAGAGATAGAGAGCGCGACTTCGAGAGATCCGACGGACTCGAGAAGAAGGCCCGTCAGGGATATCGTAGCGGCGGCGGCGGTGGAGACAGACGTCACGGTGGTGGCGGCGGTAGAAGCGGCGGCGGTGGCAGAAGTTTCGGCGGGGGCGGTGGCTCCGGCAGAAGCGGCGGTGGCAACAGAAGCTACGGCGGGGGCGGTGGCTCCGGCAGAAGCGGCGGTGGCAGCAGAAGCTACGGCGGGGGCGGTGGCTCCGGCAGAAGCGGTGGCGGCGGCGGCGGCGGT
>JAUIJG010000030.1 GCA_030431355.1 bacterium | reverse complement strand
GCATACATAACCACCGAATCCTATGCCAATCCGGCATATTCTCTGCCTACCTGCCCCGTTTATGCCACTTTGGCATACATAACCACCGAATCCTATGCCAATCCGGCATATTCTCTGCCTACCTGCCCCGTTTATGCCACTTTGGCATACATAACCACCGAATCCTATGCCAATCCGGCATATTCTCCTCAGCGCAACTAACTTACTCAAATAGAAAGATTAAACAGAGCTTATTAGCTGCGCTAACCAGTTAACAGAAAATACTCTTGACAAAGCTACGTGGAATTCCCATGGGGTTTAGCTTTTGGCCCAGTACTTTAATACCCCTTTTGCTACCCCTTTTATTACCCTCTATATGCCATCATCCCTGACCAATAAAGCTATAAGCCAGATTGGAAGGTCCTCAATACTAATCATGCTCCTTGAATCATTAGAAAACACTTGCTCCTAACAAGTAGCCGTGTATAGGGTGGAGTTATCCATAAGGACATCCTTTTCATTCAAGGAAACACAGAAAAGCAGACACGAAACAGCTTCTCTAATTACTTCAAAGCAATTCCCATTAATGCATTTCGATGCATAGGACGATTGCCGACTTCAGTTTTTGCGGAGAAATTCTCAAGAATCGCTCCGTGAATGCCCCGGAGAAAACCTTCTCCTTCCCTGGATCACTCGGAATTCACTTCCGGTTGATTCTTCCAAGCCGTTGCAACTATTCCAGCTGTGACGGTCACTTTAACTAACCCTGAAAGGTGAACTACATGACCAACACGAACTCCGAACTTGCAATGAACGCCGCCCATCATCTCGACCAGCACCGGTTCGAAGATACCAACGGCAACCCCGACCGCGTCGAAGCCATCCTGGCCCGCCACGGCGAAGACTCCACCGCCCGCTATGCGGACTCCGACACCCTGGAAGAAGAAGGTCTCGATCTCGAACGCCTCGGCTTCGCCATGACCCTCGGTCTCGAAATCGCCATGTTCAGCGACATCATCGCCGAGGGCAGCCTCAGCATGGACAAGATCAACGGCATGGTCGAGAACTTCATCGAAGCCGTCGGAGAAGCCAAGGCAGAACCCTGCCCCGCCCAACGCGCTTTCGCCCGCATCGAGGGCTGCGGCTTCGTCCAGGGCGGACGCTGTGTCACGGCAAATGCACTGGCGGCCCGCTATCCCAATGCCTTCTGGGCTGGACGCACCGCCAACTTCGGCACCGCTGACTGATCGACAATCCTGAATCCGCACCATCCTGCGGAGGAGGCCGGGTCGCATTCTCTCCCGAGAGTGTGGTCCGGTGCTGGTCGACCCTGGTATGGGGGTCGACTGGGGAAACCACATCGGTACGCCCGGCGAGAACTCTCGTCAAATCTAAAACTGGAGCAATACCATGACCAACGAAAACACCACCACCACCAAGACCGCCGCTGAAATCGCCGAATTCGAAGCCCAGACCGGTTGGTCCTGGAGCGACGCCGTCGACGAAGCCAGCGAAATCCGCCGCGAAAACCGCATCTTCGGCAGCCGCCGGAATCGCACCCATCGCCGCGGTCGCCGCATGTCCTATGCCGAGCGTTTCGAAGCCGTCACCGGATGGACCCTCGAAGCCGCTCGCGAACTGGCCTGGGACCTGCAGCGTGAGCGCCGCATCTTCGGACGCGTCGCCTAATCCTGAATCCGCACCATCCTGCGGAGGAGGCCGGGTCGCATTCTCTCCCGAGAGTGTGGTTCGGTGCTGGTCGACCCTGGTATGGGGGTCGACTGGGGAAACCACATCGGTACGCCCGGCGAGAACTCTCGTCAAATCTAAAAAAGGAGAAAAACATGAAAGCAATGAAAGACACGATGGCAACAATCGCAATGGTGAACGACTCCACGGAACTCGGCCTTGGCTGGACTCCGGAAGCGTTCAAATCGGCAGTGGCAGCGACAGCGCTCGACGCCTACCGCTTCGTCGACGAAAACGGTGAACCGGATCGCTTGCAAGCGACCCTGGCTCGCCACGGAGAAGACGACGGTGCCCGCTACCCCGACTCCCAGGAACTCGAAAGCCATGGAGCCGACCTGGTGGTTCTCGTGGAAGCGGCTGCAGACGGACTCGACCTGAGCCTGTTCGGCGAAGCACTCACCCATGGTCTCGGACTGGCGGACTTCTGCGTGATGCTCGCCCAGAAGATCGACTCCATGGACGAAGTGAACGGGATGCTCGAACTCTTCATCGAAGCCGGCGAAGAATCGATGCTTCATCCCGACCCGACCGTGCTCGCCTTCAACCGGCTGCACGGACAAGGTGGCTTCGCCAACTACGCCTGAACCAAAGCGTAGAACAACGCCCAAAAGAGAAGCCGAAAGCCGGCTTCTCTTTTGTTTGAACTATCTTTTACTGCTTTATATAGTATTTGTTAATAACAAAAGCTAAAGAACTAAATTTCGCCTGCCGATCCTGGTAAACTCCAAGGTAAGAGTTCAAATTTCTGGTTGAAACAAACAAATGCCTGATCACCAAATCGTCATCAAGCTGGACAAGAAGCGGTTCAATGAAGCTCAAAGGTTGGCCAAACAAGCAGGCTACCGATCAGCCACAAGCTTTCTAAGGGAGCAAGTGGTTAGCCTTCTCGATAATCCGGATGGAGAACTAGACAGCCCTGAATTTCTGCTAGAGACTATCCACCAGATCGATGCTGAAATTCTGAAGATGCAACAAGAAATGCAGGTTTTCATTAACGAAGCAGAAGAGAACTATGATCAATCCGGAAATGACTTCTATGAATTCCCGGAAACCAATAATTTTGGGCAATTTTCCGACTCCAGAGGAGCAACCATGGAGGAGGCGGGGGCATCAGATTATGCCACCATAATCGACACCACTACCAAAAACAAATCCAAAGAATTAGACGCCACTACATACGCTGCCAGCTCTACCAACACCGACGACAGGGAAAAGATAATCTGGCGGGCACCGGTCAAAGACATCCCCCTCGAAGAAGAAGACCCTGCCGAAAGGCAGCCTATCACAGAACCTGCTCCCTCCAAAGAGAACGATCAACAGCAAGTTCAGGAAGAACAAATTTCCGACCCCATCGAACAAGCGCCTGAAGCAGACACAGCAGAAATCATCTCTGAGCCCGAGCCGACGGCAAGTACAAGTAATCCGGAAAAAGGAGAGAGTCCGGAAGAAGCGAAAGCCGCCGCGATTACTCACTCGGCCCCCGATATGCAAGAGGTTCTTTCGGCGGTGGACGAAGCGAACGATGAACTCGAAGAGATGGCCGACAGAGCCTTCTCAATCTCTCCCCGTCTTGGGTCTTTCGAAGATGATCACAACTCTTTTCCCATATCAGAAGACGATCCCCTTGCTGACCTTCTGGACGACACCCTTCTTGAAGTGATGAAAACCGGAGAGAACGCCCCTCTAGAAACCAGAATCGTGGAACACCAGTTCGAAGAATCTCCGGAAGATACTGAACCGGAAGATATGGAGCCAGAAAATACTGAGCCGGAAGAAGAAAGCGAAGCATCAAAGCCGAATGCCCACCAATCTGCATATGACCAGAAAAAAAATACGGAGCAAGTGGAAGAACCAACCCAGTTGACGGAGCAGGAACAGGAACCGGAGACCGAGGAAGAACAGATGGAAGAAGAAGACTCCGACCAGGAACAAAAGAGTCCGGACTCATCCATGGTCACCGACAATGACGAAGACGAAGAGCCTGAGGATGACGTAGAGCGGCATGACCTCAGCAGTGGTCCGCCACCGAAGCGAAGAAAATAAGCTAAAATCCTGCAACAACCGACAATTTCAGACTCTCCGGGCGTTGAAACTGGACATCGTTGTGGTATTAGTGTATATAGGGATTTAGTTCCCCGGGTGAATTTCTGGAAATCCAGACATGACAGACAAAGAAAATCCCAACCTTCCCGAAGACGCTCAAGAGCGTCCCACCGATGGCAGTGACATAGACTGGAACGCCAAGAAGCTTATGCACCACCCCAAGGGAATGGATCAAGCTGTGGCCGACAATATCTCCAAGATGGAAGCCCAGACCCGAGAGATCATCCAAAATGGCTCTATCGAAGAGATCGAAGCAGCTCTGGAGCGCAACCTGGAAGAACTGGCTGCGCTGCAGAAACATATGGAAAAATTAGCTAATCGAGACCTATCCCAGGTCTAGCCAAGCCGTTTAAATGTATCCGACATTCTTCTGGGAGCCAGCCGGAGGCAGTATTCTCAATCGTCTCATCGGCTCATCTCCTATGGAACGACTGGTTAGATTGAATCTCTCCACAAGCTGGTGTTGAAGCCGTCGGATATAAGCACGCCTGGGCGCAAGCTCAACCGGCTCCAGGCGATCCATCACTTTCGTGATAGCCTGCCTGGCTTCTTCCAGAGCGACTTCGGTTTCATCTATATCACCCTCGATGTCCACCGCACCCACTTCGGAATCAAGCTGCAAAGCTTCCCTCAGAATTTTTTGAATCTGGGGCAAGTTGTTGCTCTTAACCACATAAACGGGAATTTGGCGAGCCTCCGCCAGGGAGTGGATTTTTGCTCCTGCCCGGGCATAGCTCTTCAAAGCCACGATTGCGTCAGCTTCGTCAATGGATTTAACTACTTCTACAGGTAGCTGAAGTGTTTTGACCACGCGCTCCAAAAGACCTTTGCTAACCGCGTAAGGATAGACCTTCAGATGCGTCTCCCGAGGACCTGCCCAGTCTGATGCGATGGGCTGAAGACCTTCGGCATTCGTGGCAACCGGCTCCTGATTCTGAAGAACCGATACTTCCCCTGTGCTGTCATCTCTCTTACGAATTTCAGGATGAATTTTCCAACCCCGAAGCAGCTGATCCACTGCTTCGCTAACGTTGCGATGCACCGCAAGGGTCTGCCTGTCCAGAATCTCCACACAGATGTCGAAAGTAGGAGAGTTTGCTCTTTCAAGAACCGTCTTCTGGGTTCCCCGACGCCTGGCTTCATCATCACCGAGGGTAACTGTTTCGATACCACCGACGAGATCAACCAGAACTGGATTCTTCAGCAAGTTATCCAGCGCGTTTCCATGGGCAGTACCGATCAGCATCACACCTCTTTCCGCGATGGTTCTTGCGGCCTGGGCTTCTTCTTCGGTACCGATTTCATCGATAATGATGACTTCCGGTGTGTGGTTCTCGACGGCTTCAATCATCACCGCGTGCTGTTGCGCGGGATGGGGAACTTGCATTCTCCTGGCATTTCCAATAGCAGGGTGGGGAACGTCACCATCTCCGGCAATCTCGTTGGAGGTATCGATGACGACTACCCGCTTATCAAGCTCGTCGGACAATACCCTGGCCATCTCTCGCAATTTGGTGGTTTTACCAACCCCGGGAGGACCAAGGATCAAAATGGATTTGTTCGACTCGACCAGATCCCTGATAATCGTTATTGTTCCTGTGATAGCCCGGCCTACCCGACAAGTCAGACCGATCACCTTTCCTGTTCTGTTGCGAATGCAAGAAATTCGGTGCAGGGTTCTCTCAATCCCGGCACGATTGTCTCCGCTAAACTCGCCTATTTTATCTATCGCCGCATCAAGATCAGCCTGGGTAATCACTTGATCCGATAGCTTGACCGCGTTTTTACTCTGGTAACGCGCTTCCGGCAGGCGACCGAGGTCCATAACAACCTCGTACAGTCCTTCTGTGTCATCTTTCAGCTTCTCTTTGATTTCTACGGGCAGAATCTCAAGGAAGCAACTCAAATCTTCTGAATTTTGCTTTTTAGCCATTAGGTTACTCCGATTCGATTCATATACCACGATACTCGAATTCGTACTTGAAGTTACATTCATCACTTAACTACTCTCACACCCCGTACTAAACAGTCAGACGATTCCAGACCAGATGGGACGTACGCCCCCGGACTGACCACCGGAATTCCCGGCGGGCATGGCGACAAACATTCAGCAGATATTCTGCCTTCAGCGTCACCGATGGGCACAATTTCAAAGTCCGAGAGAAATGCTTCTCTTGGACTGATCACTTGTTCGAGTCTCACTGGAACCGTAGGGTTGATTGCCCCAGTGCTCTTGCCCTGTTTCACTTTTGAAAGCTCACTCACACAGCTTGCGAGACTCTCAATGTCACCTGATTCGGTGCCCAAACCGACCAGCAACAGAGTTCCATTCCCTATGTTTCCTTCTACGAACACCCCCTTCGACTCGAAGAACTCACACAATTCAAAACTATTCATCACCTTCGACTTAACCAAAAGGTGGAACGGATCAGCTAGAAGTCCCGGTTCGTAGAACTCGAGGCTTTCACTATTCAAAACAGCTTCCTTGACCTGCCCACAACTCAACAACAATTGCTCGAACAAAGAGCTGATTTGTCTGTCTTTGCAGAGCCTGGCAACAAGCTCCATGGAGACCATCAACGGATAGCTGGGACTCGACGAAGTAACAAGCCTGAGCGAAGCTTTGATAGATTCGGCAGCCAAAAGACTTCCCTGGGGAATATGTATCAGTCCTGTCTGGGTGAGCGCAGGCATTGTTTTATGCAGAGAATGAACAACAAGATCCGCACCCTGGGTCACCGCAGAGCTCGGGTACCCCAAGCCCTGCGTCAATGGCAGGAGATGCGCTCCATGAGCTTCATCGACTATAAGGGGAATTTCTCCAAAACCACTCAGTGAATCTTTGACCGCTCTGATATTGCTCATAGCACCACCATAGGTAGGACTCACCACTACCATGGCCACGCATTCAGTCATTTTTTGCGATTTCAAAACATCCTGAAGAGAGTCCGGACTGACAGCTCCCCACTGCGCCCACTCACTATCCCACTCAGGCTCGTACCAGACTATTTGATGACCGGAAAAAATCAGTCCATTCAAGATTGAACGATGCGCATTCCTCGGCACCAGGACAAATCCGGGTTTACTGGAAAGAGCCAGGAGAGAAGCAATCAAGCCATGGGATGAGCCTCCAAGGCTTAAGAAGGTTTTTTTTACTCCATATAGTTGAGCAAACTCGGACTCCAGTTTTTTGATTAGGCTCACCGGCTCGGTAAGGTCATCCAGACCGGCCAACTCGGTAACATCCAGATCGAAAACCCCCGGGCGAAGACCGCCGGAACTCACGAATCCCAACCGACTCTTGTGCCCGGGCATATGAAAAGAAGCTCTGGGGCTGCCCTTCATACTACATATGGTATCAATTAAAAACTCATTGGACTTACTTGAAGAGCCTTCGGTATCCAGCACACTCAGTAAACGCGTGACATCAAAATTGCTTTGATTGCTGGATTTGGTGAACTGCGTCAAAGGCTCTTGGTCAGCTCTTAACTGCTTTTATCTTCCCTGTCCTGCACTAATCTGAACTCTCAAAATTTTTGCCGGGAGGAAGGCAAGTCATGTCAATTGCAGTATATCACTCGAATTCAGAATGCAAAGTCCGCTGAAACCACCTCTGCTACAGCGAAAGAATATATCTCGATACCAACATATACAGACCAAAATGGTCAGTCGGTAAATGTCCACTATAGCGAATCGCAGATTCCCGGGACAATCGTCAAAAATGCCAATTTCATCGATATTGAGAGAGTTTCCGGAAGAGACCTCTTTCGCGAAGCGACAGAAGCCCTCTATCCCCTCCTCCGCCTGACTTTGATAAGGCTAGTAAAAACTGCAATTCGATAAAATCGAAGCCCTCATGACACTAAGGCTAATACCATCCACCGCCAACATGAAACATTACTCATTCTCTCTTACCCTATCCTTAACCAGGCTTCGGCCTGCCACGGACAAAAACCGAGAGTATCCAGGTAAGCCTCCCGCAGAGACTCAGATCAGGCTGTCTTGATACCGAAAGCGGTTAAGTCCGACTTCAACTTCCCAGGGTCAGTGAACAAAAGAGCTTCCATACCAAATTCTTTGGCAGCTTTGACATTACATTCCAGGTCATCAACAAAGAGACAATCCTCAGGCATTACTCCTGATTTATCCACCACAGCCCTGTAAATCGCTGCCTCAGGCTTTGCGTGGCCGACTCGATAGGAAAGCACCGTCTCAAGAAAATGTCTCTCCACGTCGAAATTTTCCTGAATGTAGGTGTAGTGGCATTCGTTAGTGTTGGAGAGTAGAAAAAGTTTGTGGCTCTTAGACAGCAGGTCAAGAAAAGAGAACATCTCGGGGTTCGATCTAAAGCTGGTGTTCCACAAGGCTTTGAACTCGTCTTGATCTATATCGCTGCCGAGCCGTCTATTCAGGTCGCTCAAAAACTCAAAAGTTGAGACCCTGCCTTTTTCGTAGCCAAGTTCTGCTATCTCGGAGAAAACCCTCAAAATTTCATGATTAGGCAATCCACAGCGTTCGGAGAATGCATAACAGACTTCCATCCACTCGAAATCGATTAGAACGTGACCGAGGTCGAAAACGAGAAGCTTCATAAGCTCATCCATAGCAAACGTCAAAACACAATTTTATCCTAGTGCCGGACGAGTGACTCTTCTTTCCACCTGCGAACCACTCAAATTGCTTTGAAAGAATTTCCGGAAGTGATCTGAAAGCTACACGGAAAATAAGCATAAATCTCTCTATGGTTATGTAAAAGCTAGCGAATCTTCGCGAGGTCTCTAATTAAAGAATAGTGGAGCTTCATTCATAGAGTTAATCTAAGCTTTCAAGGGGAAAGCTCTTGAACGGTACTTTTAGATCTATTATCGAGAGAAAAAGGCTTTCTCATTTTTATGGCGAAGGAGCTAAGCCCTGTAAAAGCTGGACTGCTAACCCATTTCCCCGATGCGGCCTAGCCCCGAAAGATTAAACAGGCCTCAGACCCTAGCGCAACCACGCTAGTTTATTAAAGCAATTAAATATAGTCTTTCTAACTCCTTAACCCCATAGCGCTAGCCAGATAGCCCTCAGCCGGGGACGACAACCAAGCCCAAGAATCCTTACCCGGCAAGGATTTCCAGGCAGCCGCCTGCAAACAGCCCCTTATAAAAGCTTATGTAAATAAGCAAACCCACGGACTTGCTTGTCAAGACAAGCGATCTATAGGGTGAAGTCATATCCCAACTTCACTTTTCCAGAGACGCAAGCACTAGCAATCTAAGAACCAGACATCCATTCCAGTATCAACCACCAGTCCAGGCGACCGGTGGTTTTGTGCTGCTATGGGCTAGCTGCTTCGTCTGTGGGATTTCGTACCAACGGTCGGCAACTCACAATCGGCCGGTTCGTTAACAATGAAACTCAAGGAGTTCAAAGCGAATGCACGAAAAACTTGGTAGAAGGCTGCCGGGATTCACTACCTGCCCAGCCTCCATGTTCACTGCTTTTGTCCATCGGCATGACCCCTACACATCCGTTCCCGGAGATGATCATCGGGTGTCCTGCCACGACTGCAATCGAGTCACCAGCGAAATCGCCCATGAGCTTCGCGGTCCCGTTCTGGAACTGCCCGAGGCGGTCCAACGACTGGTGCTCGAACTGACCAGCCTGGACTTCGCGAGCGACGAGAAGCCCGTCGGCACCTACCGTGTCTACCGGGTCGGCAAGAAAGGTCTCTTTTCCGACCCGCCCACGGATGACGACAATCGTCGGGCAGTCGCCGCGGTGGCCCAGGGTCACGCAGACACGCTGCTGGAAGAAGCGGAGAGGATGACCATTCTCTTCTCGCTCTCGACCAAGCAGCGCAACGACCGCATCAAGCTCACCTACCTTCCGCAACACGTGGACCGCATGAGCGCGGACCCCGTCGACCCGGAAGCGGAGGACATGCAGGCAATCCTCGAGCATGCGGCGGTGTCTCCGGAGCGGGCGAAGGCCATTCGTGGTCTTCTCCGGAACGGATTCACCCTGGTGACGGCGGACCTCAACAGCATGATGAAGCGCATCCTGCTGCGGAACACCACCGAAGCCAAAGCCTACGACGGAGTCACAGCCGAGTTCACCTGGCTCGACTGACCTCGTCATCACCTGCGTAGCGGCGAACCCTTCGTCTCCGGACGGGGGGTTCGCTCAATTTTCGAAAACTGGACCCTCGCAGAAATGCGGGGGACCCAACAAGAAATATCGGAGTTGTTATGAAAACGGTGAAATTTGTATTCTTCGACCTCTGGAAAACGCTCACAACCTCGCATTGCAGAGAACCTGTCTACAATGTGCAGCGAGCGCTCGGAGTCGGAGTAGAACTTAGAGACGGGCAAGAAGTCAACTTCACGCCCGACGATGCTTTTCTGAGGCATTGCCTCACAACCAATATTTCAGACCGCCGTCGATTCGCCGAAGCAGCCGCCAACAAGTTCGGTGGCAGCGTCGACGACGAAAGGATGACTGCCATCAACAAGGTCCTCGATGCAGAGACCAAGTGCGTGGCGGAATTCTACGACGTTCGAAAAACCCTGGAGGCTCTGCGCGCCCATGGACTTCCCCTGGGCATCATCAGCAACCTCTGGGCTTTCCCCGTGCCACACATCTTCGAGGCGTCACATGGCTTGGGTGAGTTCTTCCCCCGAGACCATCGTGTCTACTCGTTCGAGTCCGGACACCGGAAGCCCGAACCGGAAATCTTTCTGGATGCCCTGCAGAGAGTTGGGCTGGAACCGGAAGATGTTCTGATGGTTGGCGACAACCTTCAGGCCGACTGCGTCGGAGCTCGCTCTATCGGAATGCAGGCTGCCCTCATCGACCGAGAGCATCTGCTGAAGCAGGAGGACATGCCCATGGGCATCATCCATCTGTCCGAGCTCACCGAGCTTGTCCCGATGCTTACCTGACTTCCAGACACCTGGTAGTACCGAAAATTTGAGGTGTTTGCGAAAGTCATCAAGCGAGCCGCAATGCATCAAGCGTCTCGTGTTTTGTTGAATGCAACCTAACTAACACTCACTGTCATTACCCGGGTTCGCTCATCCTGAGCAAATGCCGGGTCGTGCACTAGCAAAGAAGGGTGCGACAATGAACGCTATCCTAGAGACCGCGCTGTCCGACGAGGGTAACTCCTTTGTGCCGAGCCGAGTAATCGGATACCTCGGCGCAGACGTTCCCACGGTAAGCGCTCGGATCAAGCAAGATCCATCTGATTTTATTGTCGAAGAGCAATCGACGCCTAGCTTGAGGTGCAACACGACCACCGGAAGCGATCTGGACAACCCGTACTGCGAAAGCGGCAGCGGCGACCTGATCGCGGTAACTCTCGTGAAATGCAAGCTGACCACCGAGCATGCCATCGAGGCGATGCTCGACCTGCTCGGCAAGACCACCAAGCAGGTGCGTGTCTCCTACGCCGGCCTGAAAGACCGCTGGGCAATCACTGCGCAGCGTGTCGTGCTGGAAGGGGACATCACCTTCGAGGAGGTTCTCCGCTGCTGCATGCCTGACACCGAAGCGCTGACCTCTCGGGGCGGCGGCATCTTCATCAAGGACCCTGTCCGCGTGAAGAAGCATCTCGGCATGGGGCACCTGGTCGGCAACAACTTCACCATCAAGGTGTACGCGGACGGCATGTCTGCGGACGCTCTGGAGAAGTACATCAACCCGCGCATCCGGGCGCTGTCCATGGGGCTGACTGGCAACAGTCAGGGGGAGTTCCTCTTCCCCAACGCCTTCGGACGTCAGCGTCTCGGTCGCAGACAGAATCTCTTCGGCGTCGGTCACGACTTCATCGTCTATGGACCGGAAGCCGGCATCAAGAGGTTCTTGACCGAGGTTAACTCCAAAGAGAAGCCCCAGGCGCAAGATGCCCGGCGGCGGATCGCGGAGGAGTGGGCCGAGGCTGAAGCAAAGGCAAAGGCGGAGGGTTCCACCGTCGCCAAGCAGGTGCTTCATCTCCAGGGCATGCTGGGAATACTCGAGGAGCCCGTCGGCTACCACGGGAAGAAGTTCTTCCAGCAGTTCAACATGGTGTGGGAAGCGCAGATCGTTCGGAAGCTCCTGGAGACGGGAGACTACGAGCGGACCCTGCGTTCGCTGTACAAGGTCTTCTCGCTGTGGACGGGCGCCTACCAGGGATTCTGGTTCAACCAGGTCCTCGGCAAAGTCCTGACCGGCGAAATCGTTTTGGAAGGCAACTGCCCCGACTGCGAACGTCAAATCCCTCTGGTCATGGACAACCCTAAGTCGATCAAGTTCTACTCGAAGTACTGCCCTGAGGCATTGCCTTCGAACATGGACCCGGTCGTGCAGAGGGTGTTCCTCAACAACATGACCACAGGCCGCGACCGCAACACGGGCAAGCAGAAGCAGTACTACCGGAAGCCGCCTCGCCGTCCTCTCTTCGTCTCCGTCCAGGGGTTCGAAGCGGAATACCAGGATGGTCTGGCCACCGTTCGGTTCATGCTGCGCAGCGGCGCCTACGCCACGACCCTGCTCGACATCCTCTTCGACATCCAACAGCCCGAGTAATTCCGGGCTGGTCGTTGAGGTGCCGTAGCTTGAAAGTAAGAGGCCATCTCCCAGGAGGTGGTCTGTAGCATAGCCAGGGGGGACGAACCGGAATTCGTATTCATGTCCCCCCTGGCGCCACAATGAAGAACCAGGAGCAAAAACCATAATGAGAAACTTCGTGGAAATCCCCGGCGGCAAACTGAAGAAGGCCAAGGGTCGTTTCGGCGGTGACAACAGACACCTTCGGGACGACGACGACGACCTTCTGCCGATTCATCGCAGGTCCAGGCAGGAACGCCACGCTCACAAGCGCCAGCTTCGGAGCGCCATCACCAGCGGTGAATTCGAAAGTGCCTCCGCCGGAGAGCTCCTGTAATCGGTCTGCCTGATGTGACCCTGTCGCATTTGGTCGATTGATTCGTAGCCGGCTTACAGTTCATCTAGCCGGTTGATGCCGAGACGTGGAGCAACTCCCATTGTCTCGGCATCATTTTTTAAGTCGTTTTTATTATATCTTATAGTACTACCCACAACAAAACATATCGAAATTCAAGTTGAATGCCACCAAAAAACAATCACAATTCAGCTTTAATTTGGGGCAGTTCCACAGCGGCAAGAGCGTACTTATATATAGAGTGGAAGTTTCCAGTCTTTCCTGGAAGGCTTCTCCGACAATAGCGCCAACAAATCCCTTTGTTTCACCAGCAACTTAAGAGAGAGAACCGCTGTCCTCAAAAAGTGCCTCAGGGCAAACCACCGCTATCTGGTTTCAGACCAAGTGAATAATCTCTTCACCAAGCGCTTGGCAAAAAAGTGAGTCGACTCCTACTATCGCTTTTCGTTTTTAGTAAAGACCTCTTCAGCATCTCTTTTCGGCTGTTCCGGAGAAAGTAGATGCAGACGAAAAATAAGAACCACACATCCAATTTTGTCAAGTGGTGGTTTCCCCTCCACCGGTACATTTTAGCCACAGAAAAACCATAATTTGTGAAAAGTATCGATATCACAACCTTTCCCAACCCCCGATTCAAACGCAAGAGAACTACAATGGTAAGAATAATCCTTCCTCCACAACTAACAGAACTAATATCTAACTACGACAAGAAGTTGAGTGAGAAACAACTCTCTCAACACACTAAAAGAGCCTATTTATCCAGGAATAAGAAGTTCCTCTCCTATCTATATGAAAGAGAAGGAATGATCGCCTTGAGCATTCCAGACTCTCTGAAATGGTCAGACATAATAACCAGGTACAAAGATCATCTAAAGAACGAACACCAGGCGAGCCACAACTCGATCAACAACAGCCTCACCGCCATCGAAGATTTGATGAGCTTCTCCGGAATTGAGATAGGCAATATAGAAAGAGAATCATGGCCGAAGTCCACTCCCAAAAGCCTTTCTAAAGACGAACAAGAAAGATTCGTTGACGCCATTTTTAAGACCAAGTCGACAAAAGACAGAGCCATTGCCTGCATTCTTCTATATACAGGAATTAAAATCGGCGAGTGCGTATCCCTGGACATCGACGATATCTACATCACAGCTCATACTGGAAGAATCACAGTTAAAGACGGACGAGTGGTACCACTGAACACCGTGGCTCGCCGCGCTCTGGTTCAATGGCTGATTGACAGACACAAAAAATTTGGTGAAACCACCGAAAGAGCGCTGTTCTTAAATCCACAAGGGAATAGATTATCCACCGTCGGTGTTGACCTTATCGTTCGAAAAATCGGACACAAAGCACATCTCAATCTCTCGGCACAGGTACTGAGGGACACCTGCCTGAGCAATCTGGTCAGAAACGGCAATGATCTACTTCTGGTGGCACAAATAGGTGGTCACAGAACAATCGAAACCACCAGGCGCTACTCCGTAGACCGCAGCTTTGATGCCCATCAAGCCATGGAAGGTCTCAGACAGTAAATTAGAGCATAATGAGCAGAAAACGATCGGGTAAAGCCCGATCGTTTTGCTTTTCGAAATTCCTTAGCAACTAAAACCTGGTCACTTCCGTAAAGTTGAAAGCTGCCACCTTCATTGCAGGGACCACGGCAGGCCCGGTCTCCTCACCTGCCGCCCGCACAGGAACCCCAAGAATCTCAACCTGATTGAGAAGTTCCAGCAAACTAATGTTGAAACGCAGGTTTTTGACACCGTTCACGATGGCACCGTTCTCCACCTTAAAAGTGCCGTCCCTGGTCATTCCGGTCAATATTTTTCTGGCCGGATCCACTGTTCTCACATACCAGACCCTGGATAGCAGAATACCCTGGTCTGTGCTTTCTATCATATTCTCCAGACTTGCCTCTCCCCCATCCATAACCAGATTGTGCGGATACTCGCCCATGCCGCTGGGTTCAGCCAGACCATGACCGGTAGCTTGCTTGCCGGAGAGAGAGGCGCTTCTTCTTCCGTAAACAAGATCCACCAGTCGGCCGTTCTCCACCAGGCTTACTCTTTTACGACTGACACCTTCGGCGTCAAAAGCAGCACCGGCTTGCCTGGGGTCATAGACGTCATCTCTGATGTTGATATTGTCTCCAAATACCTTTTCGCCCATACGTCCAAGCAAGCAAGTCTGACGATCCCTGTGACTGGTGGCAGCGAAATCCCAGAGCAAGAAGCCCATCAGATCAAGTACGGCGCTCGGTTCTAAAATAGCGGTGTATTTTCCAGGTACAATATCCGCCGGAGAGCTGGCCCCTTTGGCCTTATCAGCGGCTATCCGTGCCAGTCTGCCAGGGTCCACATCCGATAACCGGGGACTTTGACTCTTAGCCCAGCCGCTGGAATCTTCGTTCACCATGGTCACAGAACACTCGGCATGGGTCTCTTCATGGTATCGAAATAATCCCCTGGAGTTACCCACCGCTTCGAAGTGAGTTCCGCTGGCCACAACGCCTGCCGCTGTCAATCCGGCTTCATCAGCAATCTGAACTATGTTTCCCACATGGACAGCTCGCTGGCCGGCAGACATTCGTTTCACCATCGGGTCCAATCTATCCGGTACGGAAGTCTCTTGACCTTCATTCGAAGGCCCGGAGCCGGAGTCCAAAATCTCCTGCAAGTCCGGGTCCGGCTCTGAAAATTTCACAGCCCTATTGGCGTTATTCACCAGCTCCCGCATACCACTCAAGCTAGTGTCACTGCTATCCATGCGAATCTGTCTTCCGTCTTTTAAAACCCTCAAGGATAGCTTATGCTGCTCTGGAGACTGGTTCTGGGTCATCTGACTTTCGGCAAATCGAGATGTAGAAACATCAGAACCGACCAGAGAGGCCTCCACCCCGTCAAAATATTTAGAGCCCAGCTCTAATACGGTTTCAATAGTCTTTTTTGCACTAATTTCGTTCAACTCTATCGACTCCCTATCGTTTTTGATTGGCGATGCCAACCTGAACATTGATAAATCGTGCCGGGCTGGCACCATGACCAGTCCACATAACCTGCATCGGCTGCCCCTTTCCACAGTTTGGCTCACCCCAGTTGATCCATTCACGGGCACCACCGATCGCATCGCAGGAGTTCCAAAATTCCGGCGTAATTCCGCTATAGCTGGGATTCTTCAATAGTTTAGTTCGCTTCCCGTCTTTAATTTCCCAGGCAATTTCGGTAGAGAACTGAAAGTTGTATCTCATCTGATCTATTGACCAGGACTTGTTTGTCTCCATCAATATTCCGCTTTCCGTGGAAGAGACCAGGTCTTCTAGCCCATAGTCGTAGTTTTGACCGGGCTCAAGGGAGATATTAGTCATTCTGATAATGGGCGCGAAATTCCAGGACGCAGCTCTCATTGCTCCGCCGGATCGGTCAAGACCAATCTGACCGGCAGTATCTCTGGAGCTTAGATAGCCACTGAAGACACCATCTTTGACCAGATACACTTTCTGAGCAGCCACCCCTTCATCATCAAAAGCAAAAGTACCAAGGGCACCAGGGGCAGTAGCATCTGCGACCAGGTTAACAATACCTGAACCATACTTGAGCTGCTGAAGTCTTTCCGGCTTAAGAAATGAAGACCCGGCAAAATTCACTTCATGGCCGAGGGCTCGATCAAGCTCACTGGGATGACCGCAAGACTCATGGATTTGAAGTCCCAACTGCGAAGCACCCAGGATCAAATCAGTCTTCTTCTCGGGACACTGCTCGGCACTCAAGAGTTGAACAGCTTCTTCTGCGATTCTTCTAGCATTCCCAGGCAAATCCCAACCTAAAACCATCTCATAGCCGGCCAGTTCATGCTGCCCCATGTGTTTTGGATAAGACCTTCTTTGTCTCTCGGTCTCACTCATGGCGAATGCTTCTATACCGCAACCCGACCTGATAAAAGTCTGGGTAATGCGTGACCCTTCGCTAGAGGCAAACTCTTTGACCTGGCGGACAAAATGCATTTTTCCCTGGGCAAGACTTGTTCCTTTGACCGCCAAAATCTCTCTTGCGCATGAGAATAGAAGCTCAAGCTTATCCTCCAGGGACACGGAAAAGGGATCGACCAAATGGGGGCTGATCCACTGGGCGTTATAAGCTGGTTCAGGCGCTAGCTGTACCGGCGACTTCATACAGGAGGCGCTCGCTTCAGCCAAATCAACAGCCGTCCGCGCTGCTCGGGCCACAGCCGCTTTAGTCATTTTCTGGGTAGCTGCGAATCCCCAGCCTCCCCCTTTGAGCACCCGCACTCCCAGACCCCGGGAATTGGACTTATTCAAACCCGAGACAGTCAAGTTTTTTGTGTTTATCAACTCACTCTCTTCGGTAACCAGACGCACGTCCGCATAGTCAGCGCCCCTGCCTGCGGCGACATCAAGGGCATATAGAACCAGAGCATCCATATTGTGGGGTTCCTTATTACTAATTTCCGTACTAATTTTGCTAATTCTACTAAATAGATCCGCCGGCCGATCAAATTCCAGGAAAACTGACTCTATCGACAGAATCCGGTCAACCAGGATGAGACAGCTACCGAGAAGAAGACGATAAAGAGAAAATAGGTAAGCAGAACCAGATACCAGGGGATCCACTTTTTCTGACCTGCCAAAACTCCGGAATTCCATAAAATAAGTGAATCGTCCGGTCTGTTTGTTGTTCTAAAAATCGTAAGACTGGAGAGATATGAGACCAATGCGGCCACGATGAAACCGAATGCGTTCCAATAAAGCCAGGATATATCCGGACAGAAAAGGGCCAGATAAAGATTGAATCCTACACCACAAATAACACCGGTAATAATGGCAGCTCCTGACACGCAGGCGACTGCCACGCCCATGATGAAAGTCGCTAAAATTGGACCATAGAATATTGATCCCACCATATTGATCACCTCCACCACGGTGTCGGAGCTTCTCAAAAAATGAAGGCCCGAAGCGGCAATAATGGCGAAGACCCCCCACAGAACTGTTGTCACTTTGCTCATGATGAGAAAGTACTTTCTGTTTCCACTCAAGCCGGTATAACGCTCCACAAAGTCTTGCATAGTAGAGGCTGAAAGTGAGTTTAAAGAAGAATCCAAACTGGACATGGCAGCAGCTAAAATTGCGGCAAAAATAATCGCCCTCAAACCATCCGGAACAAAATTGAGAATAAACACAGGCAAGAGATAATCAAACCTTGACTGGTCTATGTAACCGCTCATCAACTCCTGGAATCCGGATGAAGAGGCATAGGCAGCCGCTAGAAGGACCCCCATCGCCACATACATGATGATCAGGGGGAATCTGGCCAGTCCGTTAAAGATCAAAGAATACTTGGTGTCTGCCAGGGTTGGAGCGGATAGCTCTCTCTGGGTTTGTGACTGGTCACAGCCATAATAGCTGGCATACAAAAAGAACCCACCAAAGGTCATGGCCCAGAAGTTGTAGTTGCTCCCGTCACCAAGACCGGTGTGACCGATGTCAAAAGCTTTCAATCTGGATGGATCAAATCCTGAGCCGGCGCTTGAAGAAGAGCCGGATAGGGCTGCTGCCAGTCCCTCCACTCCTCCTCCTATTTGAAATGAATAGTAGGAGCAAATAGCAATTCCGGCCATCAAGACAATCATCTGAACCACATCGGAATAGACCACAGCCTTCATACCGCCTATAGTGTCATAAATCAATGTTATTACACCAATTAGTAGGATTGCCTGCAAGGGCTGAATTGACAAAATCACGGCTATGACAATCGAGACGGCATAAAGCCCGACACCGGTCCCCAGCCCTCTACTGACCAGGAAAACAGAGGCAAGGAATGTTCTGGTTTTGCTTCCAAAACGCTTTTCCAGGTATTCATAAACCGAGATCAAATTCAGTTTGCGAAAAAAAGGGATTAAGAAGATCATGATAAAGATCATGGACAAAGGGACGGCAAGCTCCCACTGTAGATACTTCAGCCCACCATCAGGTTTAAGGGCCACGAAAGCCGGAATAGAGATAAAGCTTGTGGCGCTCGATTGAGTAGCCATGGTAGATAGACCCACAGCCCACCAGGGAAGATCTCTCCCCCCAACAAAGTAATCCTCCTGAGATTCTTGACCACGTCCCAACCAGAAGCTCATCAGGATCATACCGCCCAGGTAAAGTATCACTATGAGCCAATCCAGGGGAGTCAAATCAATCCTCTATGCGCGCCTTTTGAACACTTTTGATAAATCGAGTGGTCAATTCTATCACTTCCAGAGCATGACTTTCCGAGGAGAAGGCATGATCGGCTTCTTCCACCACGGTCAAATCAAAATCATCTTTGCCGCCGAAAGCTTCTTTCCAGAGAGCAGCGTCGTCCATGGTTACAACAGTATCGGCATCACCCTGAACAAGGAGCACCGGTGACGGTATCATCCGCGCAACCGGACCGGCATCAAGCGCATCGTATTGCTCGACAAATTCCTTGCTCAGCTTCAACATGCCTGCCTGCAAATACCCTCTGACCCGTACCCTATCTATCGCCATCGGTCCATACAATCGTCTCAGGGTTCGAATAAGATGAAATGGCGGCTCCCAGAGAACCACCCCGGAAAGATTCTGTTTAGATGAAGCGACAACAGCAGCCAGCAAACCACCTAAACTGAGCCCGAGAATATACTCAGGCAACTCACCGAACTCCCGGCGAACAAAGGAGAAGACAGCCTCCACGTCAGCCTTCATGGTCTCCAGAGTCATAAAATCCGATTCGTGAGCGCTCTCTCCATTCCCTAAAAAATCAAAGCGAATGGCGACAATTCCATCCTGGGCCAGACGTGCAGAAAGCCTGGTGAATATGCCGTTATGCTCGTGGCGATTGCCGCCCAGGCCATGGAGCAACACCACCACTGCCTTCGGAGTGGTCGCCTGGTCAGGCCTATGAAGGGAAGCGGCGATGGCGCCGGCATTGCTATCTATGAAGATCTGCTCACCCCAGACGGTTTTATCCATCTAGTATGCTCTTGCGAAAATAGCTTTCTGTCTGGTGGGTCTTCCTGTCATCATACAAACGCCTTCTTCATTGTCCTGGTCGAAAGGAATTGTTCTGATGGTGGCTTTGGTCTCATTCTTAACCTGCCCTTCGTCTTCGTTACTGCCGTCCCAGTATGCTTCCACAAAGACGTTCTTAGAATTCAAAGCTTCCTTGAATTCGTCGTAGGATTTGACCGAAACGGTGTTTTCCTTACGGAACTTCAGGGCACTCTCGAAGATGCTCTTTTGAACCTGATCCATAAGACCGGACAGTTCATTCTTCAATCCGGCATGACTGACATTTCGAATTTTCTCGCGGGTATCCCGGCGGGCTATCTCCACCACATCATTGGATACATCTCGGGGTCCGATGTTGATTCTTATCGGCACACCTTTTTGCTCCCAATAATTGAACTTAAATCCGGGAGTATGGTTGTCCCGATCATCAAAATGCACCCGGAATTCACCGCTCAACTCTTTGACGATCTTAGTTGCATACTCGGTGACCAGAACCCTATCCTCTTCGGACTTATAAATGGGCACTATCACAATCTGATAGGGAGCTATTTTGGGAGGCAAGATAAGACCTTTGTCGTCCCCATGACCAAGAACGATTGCTCCAACCAGCCTGGTAGAGACCCCCCAGCTTGTCTGCCAGGCGTAATCCAACTCTCCATCCTGATTTTGAAACTGAATATCGAAAGCCTTGGCGAAATTCTGGCCCAGGAAATGGGAGGTTCCCGCTTGAAGCGCTTTTCCATCCCGCATCATAGCTTCTATGCAGTAGGTTCGATCAGCACCAGCGAATCTCTCTCTTTCAGTCTTCTCTCCGGTTAAAACGGGCAAAGCCATCCATTCTTCCGAAAGTCTACGGTAGCACTCAAGCATCTGCCTTGCTTCCGCCTCGGCTTCCTCAGCTGTGGCATGGGCGGTGTGGCCTTCTTGCCAGAGGAACTCAGCGGTGCGAAGAAACAGGCGGGTACGCATCTCCCAACGAACCACATTAGCCCATTGGTTGATCAAAATCGGAAGATCACGCCAGGATTGCACCCACTTGCTGAACATATGATTGATGATAGTCTCGGAGGTCGGCCTCACTATGTAAGGCTCCTCAAGCTTCTTACCGCCTCCGTGGGTGACCACGGCACATTCAGGGGCAAATCCTTCCACATGTTCCTTTTCCTTGTTTAGAAAAGACTCTGGAATAAAAAGCGGGAAGTAAGCGTTATCATGTCCTGTCTCTTTAATCATGGCATCAAGAGCGTTCTTGATGTTTTCCCACAAAGCGTAT
>JAUIJG010000480.1 GCA_030431355.1 bacterium | reverse complement strand
AGGCCAGGAGATTTCTGAACCAAAAGAGCTGACGAGGCCTGCAATTCCCCATGCCGCGACAACACCGGAAGGTCCTGAAACCGCCCCTGCGATGATGCCGACCACCGAGACCGCACCAACTCCTCAAATCGAAAATGACAGTAGTCCTGAAGCTAGAGAGGAAGAGCTTCCTCCCCAAGTAGATGGTCCCTCCAGGGAGCTGGATTTGAGCCAGGCCGATGCCCATATTAGAACGGCAGAGTCCGCCCTGAGCAATGATAATTTCAATGTAGCTGTGCCGCTTCTCAACAAAGCTCTTTTGATAATCACCGAATCCGGTGGCAAAGACACCAAGTCAGCTCTGGCATGCCATCAAAAATTAGGTGAATGCTGTTATCAAAAAGGAGACTACGAGGATGCTTGCGCCCACTACAGAGAGTGTAAGCGGATTATAGATATTCTTGATGAGGTTTCACCGGAAACGGTGGTATTGGTGCAACAGAAACTCTCAAAAACCCTTGAGAAAGCACAGAGATTTTCAGAGGCGAAAGAGGCCAGCAACGAATCACTGGAGCTTGCCACCGACCTTCTAGAGCCGGGACATCCACTAATTCCCGTCGCTTATCGGATGCATCTCACATTGCTGCAGAAGACAAACGCCACCAGCAAAGAGATTGAGTTTATCGAAACTCAAATGAAAGAGCTTGAAAAAATGCCGGTGAACAAAGTGGAAGTCTCCGACGAGGTGACTGACCACGTCAACTACTTAACAGGCAGTTTCAATCTCGACAACATTGAAAAACAGAGACAGTTGCGCCAGGCAAGAAGAAAGATGGCATCCGCCCGTTCAATGGCCTCGGAAGGCGGTAGATTTGCCCTGAAACCGATCGGAATAGTCCTGGTGGTCCTTGGACTTATCGGTGTGGGAGTGGGTGGATTCGTCATCTATTCAATGAGCCAGAATAGCCCACCGGTAGAGAAGAAGGAAGAAGTTCTTCCCAAGCCGGAAAACTTACCGGACCTCACTGACAAAATGAAAGAGCTGGTAGGCAAAACATACGCATCAGCTGACGGCTTAAAGTCCATAAGTATCAGAGAATATGGAATCGTGGAGTACAAAATAGGAAACAGAACGAAGACCTTGAGTTGGAGAGAGGGAGCACCACCAACTGACTTACTGTCGCAGATTCAGGGCACTTTCAACAACGTTCAATCCTATTCAATAGCCAGAACAAAACAGGGCTTTATCGATAATGACGGAACAATTCTCTATGACGAGGAAGCCCCCGACCTCATCGTGGTGCGTGCCATGACAAAAGTGGCCGAGCGGATATCCCTCCAAACGTGAGCACTTCAATAGACTCGGACCGGCAGTCGACCTGGAAAATCCACTGGGCAAAGGCATGAAACCGGAGATCAGGTTGAGAAATTTCAACAAAGAAGAAGGTCAACAAGTGTTCGATCAGACTCTTAAAGAATTCAGCTCCGGCAAAGCGCTCTTCCCGGAAGATGGCAAAGCAAGAAAACATCCTGGTTTAATCGAATGCATGTCCCTCAAACCCTATGACAAAGAAATAGGCGAAGAAGGAATCAGCTTCTTGATTAGAGCCTACGGAACCGACGGCAAGTTCATAACCGGTGCCAATGAAGCTTCCGTCTATGTACTCGCCCAGGAAAATGGTTCCGAAGTAAACGCCATCGAAGCCGAAAATCTGACCTTGCCTTTCGATGAGAAGAAATCAACTGTGGTGCACTTTATTCTGGATTAGACTTTCAGTTCCGGAATCGTCGACTTAAAATAAATAATTATTACTACTGCTTATAGTTGTTTCCAGAACAAATGGAAACGGTGATAAATCACCGAATCCAGTAAACAAGAAACCCTGCCAGAATCAACACCTAAAAGAAATCCGAGGATTCCATCAACCTCTTCCTGCTATCTCAATCACCGCTGCCGCAATGCCGCTAGCGACTCTCTCGTCAAATACCGTAGGAATGACATAGTCCTCGTGAATCTCATCATCCGGGATGACTGCGGCGAGGGCATAGGCGGCTGCCAGCTTCATCTCTTCTGTTATCTGAGGAACCCGCGCTTTCAGAGCTCCTCTGAAAATACCGGGAAACACCAGGGCGTTGTTAATCTGGTTGGGATAATTGGAGCCACCGGTGGCAATCACCCGGGCATACTTAGCTGCCTTCTCCGGCAACACCTCGGGTTCCGGATTTGCCAGGGCAAAGACAATCGGATCCGACGCCATAACCTTGAGGTCAGACCCTTTCAAAATGCCGCCCACCGACAGACCCAAAAACATGTCGGCTCCTTCCAGGGCCTCTTTCATGGTGCCGGAAAAGCAATCTTGATTGGTTCTCTCCGCCAGCCAAGTCTCCTGCTCGGTCAGGTCTGTTCGTTCACGATGAACAGCCCCTCCGATGTTGAAACCGACGATTTCATGAACGCCGGCTTTCATCAACAGTTTCAAGCAGGCAAGCCCAGCAGCGCCGACTCCTGAAGCGACAACCTTGAGGGATTCCAGAGGCTTACCGACCAGTTTAGCGGCGTTGATTGTGGCGGCAAGAACAGCAATCGCCGTAGCATGCTGATCATCGTGGAAAACAGGAATATCCAGTGCTTCCTGCAACCGCCTTTCGATTTCATAGCAGCGCGGCGAAGCGATATCTTCCAGGTTTATGGCACCAAATGCAGGAGCGATGTTGATGATTGTCTCAACGATGGCGTCGGTATCCTGGGTGTCAAGGCAAATCGGAAAGGCATCGACGCCGGCAAACTGCTTGAAGAGCATCGCTTTGCCTTCCATGACAGGCATGGCAGCATAAGCACCAATGTTGCCCAGAGCAAGAACCCGAGAACCATCAGAGACCACTGCCACAGTGTTGCCCTTAATAGTGTGGGTAAATGCCATCTCCGGACGCCGATGAATCTCGTTGCAAACTTGGGCCACTCCTGGGGTGTAAACCTGAGCAAGGTCGGCATTATTCAACACTCTGGACCTGGGCTCAACCGAAACTTTACCGCCTTCATGCTTGGATAAAACAGGGCTGGTTGAAGAGATAACTTCCACCTGTTTGACCCGTTTGAGTCGACTGACGATAGATTTGCCATGCTGAGCATCGCGCAGCGAAACGGTGATATCTCTGATGACATGGTCCTTGCCTACCTGAATCACATCGATAGAGCCAACGTCTCCACCTCCTCGGGAGATAGAATTCAAAGCCCGGGAAAGCGAATTACTTGGTTTGTGAACTTTCAGCCGGATCGTTAAAACATAGGTAAGAGCAGTTAAATCAGAAGTTGCATAGGTCATGCGCATCTCCTAGTAAGAATAGACTTAAGCACCGTATTCAGTGCTTGCAAAACAATCCAGGACCGCCCGCCAGCTCTGAAAAGATTCAGGAGCGAATACCGTCGATTAGGGAAACAGCAGGGTCTTATGGTTGGTGGCTGGACTATGACTTTTTCTGGATGGAATAATTTATGACGTCAAAAATACTCTCAGTAAGAGAGTAAGAACTTCAAGCCAAAATATGAAATGGGCAGCTTAATCGAAGGAGCATTCCGGTTTGCATCTATCGAGGTTGCGCAACACCATTGCCAAGAGAGAGAAACAACATCAAGGATTCCAAGCAGTTTTTATCAAGCAGTCAAAGGCTTTAAGCAAACCGATATAAGACAGCAAGAAGTTTCTTGACTTCCAGCCCGGGACCTTTGCATCTAAGAACTAATTATGCACGATCGTAATCGTCTGAATAACGAACAATGTCCTCTTCCGGAAAAGCTTCTCCGGTCTGAATCTCTAT
>JAUIJG010000029.1 GCA_030431355.1 bacterium | reverse complement strand
TGGGTGAAGCCATCGTTCCCCGCCGTGAATTCATCGAGAAACACGCTACCTACGCCAACCTTGACCTGTAGGTGTTGAGGAGTCGGTTTTGAAAGCGCCGCCATTCAATGTAGCCAACGTTATCACGATATCACGGGTGGTGCTGGCTATATTTGTCCTTCTCCTTTTGCCGGGGGCGGATGATCAAACATTGTGGATGGTCTTCTTTCTGACCATATTTATCATCTGGGCCGATGGACTGGATGGTTATTTCGCGCGAAAGCTCAAGCAGTCCTCAAAACTTGGCGGGATTTTGGATATAGCAGGCGACCGTGTGGTGGAGCTTGCTTATTGGATCCTCTTCGCCACCTTACAGTGGATACCGGTCTGGGTACCTCTTTTGTTTGTTGTGCGCGGCATTTTTGTCGATGCCATTCGCTCCCATGCCAGTGAGATGGGCTACACCGCTTTTGGTGAAAAGACCATGATGCAGTCCGGTATCGGGAAATTTCTGGTGGCATCCAACTTCTCCAGATTCTCTTACGCGGTGGCCAAAGCTCTCGCCTTCTGTCTGGTTATTGCTGCCCACACAGAAAAGGGAGCGGCCTGGGGTCTCAATCCCTGGGCTCTGTTTCTGGTCTATTTTTCCTGTGCTTTCTGTATAATCCGCGGATTGCCAGTGATCTTGGAATCAAAATCCCTGTTCGTTACTTCCACTCAACAGAATCCTTGAGCTTCTGGGTGTCTCGGCTTTTGTCCGTTCCAGGAATTTTTCTGGTGGAAGGATCGGTCCAACCGCCGTTGCCCCAGCCCTGATACTCTTTGCTGCGAGGTTTATTGTTCTGACCCCAGGGAACCGCTTTGTCTCTTTGATTTAAATCCAGCTGCGATTTCTGCTGGGATTGTCCCCAGAGGCTGGTGGAACGGTTTTTGTTGAACTGTCTGGGATTATGACCCCACTCTCGGGGTCCTTCTCCTTCCGGAATCAGTCCCTGGCGCGGTAATTGCGGCTGTTGGCTGCGAGGCAACGGTTTGCCGCCCACATACATGGTGCCTTTCTCTTCTTTGAACTCTCGATTGTAGACTTTACTGTTATTGTCTTCTTTTCTCGAATACCAGTCAGGCGTTTTCACGTTCGGCGCTGTTCTTGCGGAGCTGGCGCTGGAACTTCTCTGGGTTTCAACCGTTTTCTTTCTGTTCCAGCTATCGGAGGTGCTGCCTGAGTACCATTTTGGTGCTTTGAATTTTTTCTCGTCGCTCTTCTCCACAATCGGTCCTGAAGGGCTATATCTTCCACCATTATCGTAGGAGCCATGGGGCCAATTTCTCAAACTTTCCACATCTCTTTTGAGCTGAACCACTCTCATTCTAAAGAGATTCTTCTGCTTTTTTAAATCCTGGGATTGGTAGTTCGTCTTTCCGAGAACGGAGTCGGAGAAGGAGATAAGCCTATCGATAAATCGCAGTTTGTCATTGGTGTCTTCAATCTGCTTTTCGTGGGTTCTGGCTAAAATTTCGTGCTGGGTTACGTTGGGTCCGTGGGAATTGGGGGGAATCGGCTCGAAATAGCTGATCAGGAAAGTCTGGTGCTTAATGAATTCTTTCAACCGTCTGGCTGTAACCGGGTCTTTGGGTTGTCCATGCAAGCTGCTCGAGGCGATGCGGAATGCTTGCTCGAAGTACTGTTTGGCTCTTGGTCTCTCGCCCTTGTTCCATTCTCTCAATCCCAGCTGGTCGTAATAAAACCACTTGGGCCAGGAGTTCGCTTGCCCTTTTACACTGGCGCCGGCGTTTGCGTCTTTCTGAGGACTGGCTGCCATTGCCGGCAGGTAAGTGATCGATAAAGACAGAGCTAGAACTGTCGTCAGATAGATTTTTGATTGGATCATGGTTTTCTCCTCAGGAAATACCAGGGGGCGAAATTCTGGCTCTGCGCGCAATTTAGATGGTCACCGCAAATTCACTGCCATAGTTTCGATGATAGAGTCCGGATCTAACTCAGTCAGACATTCTCTATTTTGACATGTTTTCCTATAGTTACAGGGGCGACAACTCAAAGTATTGTCGAAAATTGCCTGGCAATTGTTTCCGCGTGGAGCCCATCTGATCGGATCTGTGGGTCCGAACAGGGTATATGTTGGTACTCCAGTGGCTGCCGCAAGATGAGCAGGCCCGGAATCCACACATATTGCCAGATCCATTTCACTATACAATGCCATACTCTCTCTAATAGATAACTCTCCTGCCATATTAACACTTTTGATCTGAGAAGAATTGCTGAGCTCCTCATACACCTGTCTGTCCTGGGCCGCTCCCGTGAAGAATGGCGTAAAGCCGTGATTATTGCCCAACTTTTTCACCAGTTCGGCCCAGAGAGCAAGGGGATATAGTTTGTCCGGGTGGGCGGCGGCGGCATGCACCAGAACTCTTTTTTTACAGTCTTTCAAGGAGGGGATTTTGGCGTGAATCGCAGTTTTCTCCGCTTCTGAAATCCAGGCTTCCAGATAAGTGTCTTTTATTTGGATTCCGGCGGCTCTGGCTACATCAAGAAGCGATTCCACCTCATGTATATTGGTGTCGAATTTAACTGGATGGCTGAGCAGCACGGAGCGGCCCTCGGTGGCATATCCGACTCTGTATTTGGCTCCGGTGGCCATGGCCAATAATGCCGAAGTCCAGGATCGTTTTAGGACGAAGACCAGGTCATATCGCCGGGAACGGAAGTCAGCCAGGTAAGAGAAAAAGCTACGCTTTTCTCCTTTGCCGCTGTCATACTTATGAAATCTGGTGGTGTCGTATTCGATGAATTCGTCGACATAGGGACAACCAGATAAAACTTCTCCGCTGACCGGACCGACAAGCATATCAATTTTTGCATCGGGATAGGCGTACTTGAGGTTTCTCAAAAACGGCACAGTGAGGATGGTATCACCGAGAAAGCGATAGCGGATTACAAGAATCTTTCTCACCTCATCGGAAGACGTTACCAGTGTGCTTTGTTCAGGCATTTTTCGTCTCTGCGGTATTCTCACCGGGCTTGTCTAAACCACTAAAATCAGGCATCCGCCCTATCCACTCGGTGGAGAGCGCTATGGCAAAAGTTCTTCTCGCTAGCTCTTCTTTCAGGTTGAGCCGGACAAGATCCTTTTCCGTTGTCAGAACAAATGCGGCTTCGTTTTCTTCCAGGCTCTTCTCAAGCTTGTCCCTGTCACTCTGGTCGAACCAGTGATGATCTTCATAGGTTAGCTTATCTACTATCTGAAAACCGAGATCCCGGACCATGTCGTGAAAAGATTCCGGTCGCGCTATTCCGCTCAAAGAGATCACTTTGGCACCGGCTAGACTGTCCAGGGTCAGCTCCTCATAAGTGTTGCGGAGTAGGCTCGGCTTGAATCTGGAATAGAAGAATTCCGGTGGGCTGGAATTGGTTTCCTCCAGGCTGCCGGTGACGGCTTTTCGCAATTTACCCAGGTGCAGTTCATCCGCTTGTTCTGGTACTTTGGTGATAATAATCTCTGTCGCTCTCTTAAGACCGGCCAGGGGTTCTCTCAGGCGACCTGCCGGCAGAACTGCCTCCTCGTCCAGGCTATCTGCGTAATCTATTAAAACAATGTTGCGCTCCCTATCCAGTTTCACATGTTGGAAGCCATCGTCGAGAAGTAAGATGTCGCAACCGTAGCTCTCTATTGCTGTTCTGCCCGTGTCCACCCTGGAAGCCCCTGAGATAACCACGGCATTTTTACAGGAGAGTGCCATAAGATAAGGTTCGTCTCCTGCATCTTCACAGCTGGCTAATATCTGTTTGCCGTCTGAAACAACAACCTGGTCGGCACTGGATTTTCTTTTATACCCTCTACTAAGAATACCGACTTTTTTTCCCTGCGCTGTCAGGCGATTGGCCAGGTCTATGGTTATGGGAGTCTTTCCTGTTCCGCCGACAGTGATGTTTCCGATACTTACCACCGGCACAGGAAGTTTTGCCGGAGTAAAAATTTTCTGGTCATAAAGCTGCATTTTGAGAGAAGCTCCGATACCATATATGAAGGCAGCGGGGCCGAGTATCTTTCTTATCGCTTTCGATTCCGGAACATTCATTTGGCCACCGACTCTATCATTTGGAATGCTCTGTCCACGGCGCCTTGATTCTCTTTCAACCAGCGAGAGCCCTTTTCCCCAATTTCAAGGGCGGCGCCTTCGTTTAGATAAACCTCTTTTACTTTCTCGCTCAACTCTTCGACATTATTGGCCAGCAAAAGGGCTCCTGTCTCCATAAGGGCGTAGGCGATATCCTTTGTTTTCTGGATGTTTGGTCCACAACAGACCGGTACGCTATACGCATAAGGCTCGGCCACATTGTGTCCGCCTATTGGAGCGATGGTACCGCCCACGAAGGCAATTGAAGCTAATGAATAGAATCCGGTCAGTTGGCCCAGGGCATCCAGCAAATAAACTTCACCTTCCTCATTGCCGAACTGTTCCTCTTTTGAAAACCGTTTCAGTTTGTATCCACTCTGGCTGATGATGGTGGCCGCTCTATCAAATCGTTCCGGGTGCCTGGGGGCGATGATCAATCGGACGGATTTATTCCGGTTTTCATCCGCTCTGCTCTCGGTCTTTAATGCTTCAATCACTTGAAGCATGGCAAGCTCTTCTCCTTCGTGGGTGGAGCCCGCGACTATGACAAAATCATCTTCTTTGATGTTAAGCTTTTTGCGCAATTCTTTCCTGTCCGCGCCAGCCATGGCGGTTAAACCGTCCAGTTTAATGTTGCCCAGGATTTCAGTACGCTCCTGGAAGGAGCCTATTTGTACGAATCGCTCGAACTCACTTCTGGTTTGTACGCCTACTCTGGTAAACATTTTTAGCAATGGTCCGAAGAAAAAGCGGAAGCGGTGATACCACTTGAAAGAGTTCGGAGAAATTCTTGCGTTCACCGAAACGAGAGGAATACTTCTTTTCTGGCACTCCTGAATAAATCCGGGCCAAATCTCCGTTTCAACGATAACTGCCATTGACGGTCTGAGTGCTTCAAACCAGGGATTGAAGCAGAACGGAAGATCGAAGGGAAAGTAAAAGATGGTGGCTAAATCTTTTGTTTTGTCACGGGCGATACTCTGACCGGTAGCAGTGGTGGTTGATATCGCCAACGGTGTATCAGGAAGCTCTTCTTTCAGTTTCTTAACAAGGGGAAAGACCGCATTGAATTCTCCTACCGAAACAGCATGTATCCAGATACAGCCGGCCAGGTCGTCTGCTTTTGTCTTGATTTCGGAAGGTACGAATCCTAATTTCTCAAAAATTCCTGCTCTTGTTTTTTTTCGCAGCAAAAGAAAAGGTCCGATGAGGACCAATACTAATCCTAAGCCTATTTGATAGATCGGTATCACTTGAGGGGCTTCATTGGAGCTAGAGCTGAAGGTACTGATCATATCTATTACCGGATAACAATTCTATAAAAGGTCGAACACTTATAAAAAAACTTAGAGTAGGTCGAGGGCGTCGACATCGACTATGGTACGCACTTCCAATTTGTTTTTTCGTACTCTCAGATAGCCCAGAAGCCCTTCTAAGAACAGGTTATTGTCGATGATCTTCATAAGAAGATGGTATCGGTAGCTGCCTCTGAGCCGTTCTATGATGCATGGTGCAGGTCCTAGAATCTGGCAGTCCGTATTTGCTTCTTCGCTTTCAAGAAGCTGGCGAAGCTCGCCTGCAAGCGTCTCGCATTCTTTCTCCACATCCTCCACAATCGGTCCGGAGACTATTATTCTTAGAATCCGGCTAAATGGTGGATAGGAAAATTCCCGTCTGTTTTCAAGCTCTGCTTTGAAAAAACTATTGAAATCATGCTTCTTGGCCCAGCCGAATATCTCCAGCTCCGGATTGTAGGTCTGGAAAATCACGCTTCCTTCTCGGACGCCCCGGCCTGCTCTACCGGCCACCTGGCTGAGCAGTTGGTAGCCGCGTTCGGTGCTCCTGTAGTCCGGCATGTTTAGTGAGGCATCGGCTGCCAGAACTCCCACCAGGGTGACATTGGGTACGTCCAGTCCCTTGGCCACCATCTGGGTGCCGATCAGAATGTCCGCGTCACCTCTGTTAAAAATGTCAAGAACTCTTTTGAATTCGCCCTTTTTCGTGGTTACATCGCTGTCCAGTCGAACTGTCCTCGCTCCTGCAAATTGTTCTTTTATCGTCTCTTCAACCTTTTGAGTACCAAGTCCGTACTCTTTCAAAAACGGACTCTGGCATTCCGGGCACTTTACACTGAGATTTTTGCTGATGCCGCAGTGGTGGCAGGCTAGAAAGCCCCTGATCTGATTGGAACCGGGGCTGATACCGGATTCAAGGCTATCAATGATCGGAAGCGCTCTACTTGCTTTGTCGCTGGGTCTGTGGAAAACAAGGGATACGCTACAGTTCTGGCACTTTGCCACATAGCCGCAGGCTCTGCAGAAGACATGGCTGGCATAACCCCTTCTATTCATTAAAAGGATAACCTGCTCCTTCTTTTCGAGCCTATCTTCGATGGCTCTGGCCAGGTTTTTGGAAAAGATTGAGCGGTTGCCGGCAGCCAGCTCCTGCCGCATGTCCACCACTTCAACCGCCGGCATCGCTTGTTTATGAACTCTTTCCGGTAACTCCAGAACCACATTGTTCCGGGATGCTTGATGATAGGTGACAAGGTCCGGGGTGGCGCTACCCAGCAACAGCATGGCTCCTTCCCGTCTCGCTTTCTCCCGGGCGACGCTTCTGGCGTTGTAGCGAGGACTGGGGCTGGTCTGTTTGTAGCTGGAGTCGTGTTCCTCATCAAGGATTATCAGGGCCAGATCTTTGACGTCGGCGAGAACGGCAGACCGGGCGCCAAGCAAAACCCTGGCTTTTCCTTCTTTCAGCCGTTTCCAGGTATCCAGTCTCTCTCCCGGGCTGATAGCGCTATGCCAGATCGCCACGGTCTCTCCGAAACGATTGATCAACAGGCTGGCTAACTGGGGAGTAAGACTTATCTCCGGGACCAGGAGCAAGGCAGAGTAGCCCGATTTTAAAACCCTATCGACAAGACGCAGATAAACCTCGGTTTTACCGGATCCGGTCACTCCGTGGAGAAGCCAGGGCTCAACTTCTTTTCCGTCCGGCGGGGCCTGAGAGTCTTTGTTGGCTAGCACGTTTTTAAGATCTTTCTCCAGGACCTCAAGACAAGATTGTTGTGCCTCGGTGAGATTTATCTCGTCTTTACCGGGAAGTTTTTTCTCCAGTTTTATGCCGGGCATGGGATCCCTCAGGATCTCTTTCTGGAAAAGTGAGAGGATCTTCTTTTCAGCTAGTTTTTTTACGGTGGCATGGGTTGTTTTCGCGTTTTCCAGAAGTTCTTTCAGGCTTATCTCTCCGCCGCTTTGTTCAAGCTCTTCTAGAATTGCTTTCTGTCGTTCCGTTTCGGGCTCTTCCTCTCCTGGTCCTACCATTGTTATGGTTTTTGGCTTCACACCCGGGGCGGAATCTGTCACTGCTTCAACAAGAGAAGCTTTCTTGAGATTGTTGACATGTCTATAAAAGGAAGCTTGATTTTCGCCGGTCTTTTTCAGATAGCGCTGCTTCAGGCTTGAGATAGCCAACTCATTTTTCTTTCCCGCTTTGACCAGCTCAAGCATTAATGCTTCTCTGGGGTGTAGAGAGAGCGGGTTCAATTTTAGACCTGCTTCGGTCAGGCGAATTTTCCGCTTCAATCTTGGTGCTAGAAATGAAGGCAGGGCGGCGGCGATGACGTCTGCCAGGCTGGCGCAGGATGTGAAAGCCAGCCAGTTGAGAAAGTCTATGTAGGCATCATCAAAAAGCGGGGTATTGTCAATGACTTCGCTGATATTTCTGATTCTTTTCAGGTCCGGTGGTCTGCGATCCGTGATCGACACCACATAGCCCCCTATGGAGTTTTGATTCCCGAAAGGCACGAGCACCTGGGAGCCGATGAAAACGTCATCACATAGATGCTCGGGAATCTGATAGGCGAAAAGCCGATCCCGAAGCTCTCTGGCTTCTATATCAAGCGCGATATTGGCGTAGGTGGTCGAATCGGCCAAGACCTGTCATCCATTTCGATAGTGATTGGGGATGTTCAGATCTTATATAAAATCAGGGCGGGTTCTATGAAAAACCGATTACATATTTTTGCCAAACGGAATCTCCATTGCTCGTGTGTTTGGAGATTTCGAAGAGCACGTGCGAGAAAGGACGTCTCGGTTGATTTTTCAACCGCATTCCTGCTTCTCTGGGAGTGCGGTTCCCTTTTTTGACGTTGCATTTCAGGCAGGCGGCCGTGACATTGTCCCATGTGTCTGCTCCGCCTCTGGAGCGTGGCACGATGTGGTCTATGGTGAGGTCATGGCGACGCACTCCACAGTACTGGCAGGTATAGCTATCCCTGTGCAAAATGTTTCTTCTTGACAGGCTAATCTCTTTGTAGGGAATTTTTACGTAATGGCGCAGACGGATCACCGTGGGTAATGGTGTATCTGTGTATATCAATCGACCGTTGTGATTATGTTCTATCTGCTCAGCTTTACCCTTCAACAATAGAACGATTGCTCGCCGCCAAGTGCAGATATTGAGCGGCTCATAAGAAGCATTCAGAACCAAAACTTTAGACAACTGCGTACCTTAGTAATTGAGGGATATTGAAGATGATAATTAGCGACGATTCACGTTGTATTATTATAACGATTTACGACCTAAATTGTCCAGGAATAGGCTACTGGCGCGGGTTGTGGTAAAATGTGCAGATTGCCCTCGATCAGAAAGGGATTCCCGAAAGCCTTAATTGTTCGGACTTTCCGGGATTTGTCCTCTTCTGTGATGGATCTTTAAGCATTTGCTCCGTAGGGCCTTCCGTATATATGGTCACAAGTGCTACTTTTGTGCACTTGCGTGGGCGCTAACGGTTAGCGCTCTTCAAGCAGTGAATATGGAAAGAGAATAACGAAAATGTTCTGTAGAGAGGAGATAACTAGTACCTTGCCAGTAGCATCGATGAGACAACTGTTAGAAGCTGGTGTTCACTTTGGTCACCAGACACGCCGTTGGAACCCGAAAATGCGTCAGTACATTTACGGTGAGAGAAACGGCATCTACATAATAGATTTGGAGCAGACCAGTCGTGCTTTGGACAAGGCATGTGATTTTCTCCGCAAAGCAGCTTCCGAGAAGAAAAATATCGTCTTCGTCGGCACCAAGAAACAGGCTGCAGATATAGTAGAAGAAGAAGCTAAACGCTGCGGTGCTCACTTTGTGAATCGCAGATGGCTCGGTGGCATGCTCACCAACTTCGAAACCATTCGTCTTAGAATCAACCGGCTCAAAGAGCTCGAGGAGATGAGAGACAACGGTGACCTCTATCGTCGAGGTAAGAAGGAACAAGCTATGTTGAACCGCGAGTTCAGCAAACTTGATAAGTCCCTCGGCGGAATCAAAACCATGAGAGGCCGTCCGGATGTTCTATTCATCATCGACCAGAAGCGTGAGCTGATTGCGGTAAACGAAGCTAACAAGTCCGGAATCCACACTGTGGCTATCGTAGACACAAACTGTGATCCCGATAACATTTCCTTCGTCATACCAGGAAACGATGATTCGATCCGTTCTATTCGTCTGATCACCAGCAAGCTTGCTGACTCAGTGATTGAAGGACGTCAGGGAACCGGTCAACCTGAGCAGGTTAAGGCGAAAGCCGATGATGCCGCCCAGACCGCAGACCCGGGCGCTGCTGCTCAGAACGAGCCGGAGCCTAGCCTGGTGGGAGCTGCTTCTTCAGAATCAGCCGAAGCTAAGGACGGTGCGGATAACGCAGCCGAAACAGAAGGCAACTAAAGCGCTTCGCCTCGCGCAGGCGCTTAGTCTTTCATATAAGAGAGTCGACAGATTGGAAATTTTTCTTGGTCTTTCCAGAAATTTGGTTCAGATTTAGGAAGTTTCCAATCCTCTAAGAGAAGTAATTCAACTGACAGGACGGGAGAAAAATGGAGATGGTACAGATTTCCGCTTCGATGGTAAAAGAGCTGAGAGAAAGATCCGGAGCGGCCATGATGGAATGCAAGAAAGCTCTTGTTGAATCCAGTGGTGACTTCGATAAAGCTATCGAGTGGCTCAGAAACAAAGGCGCTGCCACCGCAAGCAAGAAGGCTTCCCGGGCTACTTCCGAGGGTCTTGTTGTCGGAAAAGTTTCCGATTGCGGCAAGCAAGCGGTAATCGTAGAAGTTAATTGCGAAACTGATTTCGTCGCTCGTAACGAACAATTCGGCGAAATCTGCGGCAAGCTTGTGGATGTTGCCCTCGAGAACAAGTGCAAATCCGCAGAAGAGCTTCTCTCCGCCAAATGCGAAGACAAGACTGTTCAAGAGTTTGTCACCGCCGCTATTGCCAAAACCGGTGAGAACATTCAATTGGCAAGAGCTGATTATTTCGAGACCGAAGGCGAAGGTGTCATCGGCCTCTATATCCACAAGCTGGGCGGAAAAATGGGCGCACTTGTTGAGCTCAAAGCCGACAAAGCTTGTGATGTTGATAAAGCCGGTGAGCTTGCCAGAGAACTGGCTATGCATATCGTCTCCACCAAGCCTGAGTATCTCAATAGAGAAGATGTGCCCAAGGAGATCATCGAAGAAGAGCGTCGGATTGAATCCGGCAAGGCTGACCTCGATAAAAAGCCTGACGATATCAAAGAGAAAATCATCAGTGGTCGGGTTGATAAGATCCTGGCTGAAAGATGTCTTTCCGAGCAGCCTTTCGTGAAAGATCCCAGCGTGACTGTAGCTAAGCTTCTGGAAAATGCTTCCAAGGAGCAGGGCGTTAAATTCAAGCCCAGCCGTTACAGCCTCTTCATCCTGGGTGAAGGCCAGTAAATTCGGGATTCTCAATCCGATATATTCAATTCAAATGCGGTCGTTATTTATTCGAAATATCGACCGTTTTTGTTTTTTAACATGGAGCCAACCTGGCTGTTTCTTGACAATGCGATAATTAATCTGGATGCCACCAGGGCTGGCGTCTTCTGTGGTTGTAAGGTAACAATTTTCTTGCATGAGAAGAGGTCTCTGGAAGCTGTAATCATGAGGATGTATGATCATCTGAAATTTGGGCGAAAGCCCGCAAGTCAATTAGAGCAATTAGTAAAAGATTTGGTGTCCCTGGAGTCGGCGGTTTTCAAGAGAAATGTCTGAACCTCAATACAAGCGTATTCTAATCAAGCTCAGTGGAGAAGCCCTGCAGGGTACCAGAGGGTTTGGAATCGACAATGAAGTGATTCAAGGGATAGCCGAAGAGATAGAGGACGCAATCAGTCTCGGCATTCAAATCGCCATCGTTGTCGGGGGCGGAAACATTTTTCGAGGAGTGGCTGGACCTTCCATGGGAATGGACAAGGCTGCAGCCGACTATGTGGGCATGTTGGCCACGATAATGAATAGTTTGATACTGCAGGGAGTATTGACTTCACGGGGCATTCAGACTCGAGTCCAGACAGCGATAGCCATGCCGGAAGTGGCAGAGCCTTTCATCCGACTCAGAGCTATCCGGCACCTGGAGAAAGGTCGAGTAGTGATTTTTGGGGGCGGAACCGGAAATCCCCACGTTACAACGGATACTGCTGCCGCTTTGAGAGCCGCCGAGATAAAAGCGGAAGTGATCTTGATGGCTAAAAATAACGTAGATGGTGTCTACAGCGATGATCCTAAGAAGAATAAGGATGCCAAAAAGATAGGCAGGATTAGTTTCGATGATTTGATTAAGCAGGATCTGAAAGTCATGGATCGTGCGGCGGTGTCTTTATGCCAGGAGAATTCCATTCCCCTGGTGATATTTGATTTCGCTAGAAAAGGAAGCATAAGACGTATAGTCCTTGGAGAGAAAATCGGAACCCTCGTAGGTTCTCGATTGGGAGGAAAGTAATGAGTAGTACCATGAGCAGCACGGGAGAAGTTCTCTCTTCCGGTGAAGAGCGCATGAAGAAAGCGGTGGAAAACCTTCACAAGGAATTCCAGACAGTACGGACGGGAAGAGCCAATCCGGCCATTCTTGATCGAGTCGAGGTGGATTACTACGGAACTCCTACACCGTTGAAGAGCTTGGCCAACATCAGTTCCCAGGATGGTCGCTCCCTGGTGGTGCAGCCTTACGACAAAGGGGCTCTCAAAGACATCGAGCAGGGCATTCACAAAGCTCAGCTTGGTCTTACGCCAACCAGTGATGGAACCGTCGTCCGGATCAATATTCCTGCCCTGACCGAAGACAGGCGTAAAGAGCTTTCTAAGCAAGTGAAGAAGATCGGTGAAGACGCCAAAGTTTCAGTTCGCAACATCAGAAGAGACTGTGATCAAGAGCTCAAAAAGTTCAAGGATGAAGGAATTTCAGAAGACGAGCTCAAGCGTAAAGGAGACGACCTCCAGAAGCTGACGGACAAGTACACGAAAGAGATTGATACATCCGTGAGCGACAAAGAAAAAGAGATTATGGAATTTTAGGAGGCCACGGCATATATGTGTGGAATCGTAGGTTATTTAGGAAGCAATCAGGCCGCCCCGGTACTCTTATCCAAGTTGAGAGTCCTCGAATACAGGGGGTATGACTCCGCCGGAGTCGCTGTGATAGAAAGCGGCCGATTGAATGTGATCAAGGCAGCCGGCAAACTCTCTAATTTGGAGTCTTTGTTGCAGAGCCAGAGACCGACCGCAACGGTCGGAATCGGTCACACCCGGTGGGCTACCCATGGAACTCCCACCGATCTGAATGCTCATCCTCACATAAGCAGGAACGGCACCCTTGCCATCGTCCATAATGGCATCATCGAAAACTACGCCGATCTGCGTCAGGAGTTGATCGACAAAGGATATGAGTTCATCTCGGAAACCGACACAGAAGTAATCGCCCATCTCCTTTCCCGGGAAGTGGATAAAGATGTTCCTTTGCTGGATGCGATACTGCAGGTGGTTAAACAGGTGAAGGGGGCTTATGCTCTGGGCATCGTGAGCCAGGAGCATCCCGACAGAATATATGCCGTCAACCATCACTATTCACTTACTGTCGGACTGGGTGAAAATGAGAGTTTCCTGGCCTCTGACAGTACCGCGGTGCGTCAGTACACCAATAAGATCATCCGTCTTGAACAGAGTGAAATCGCCGAAATTACCGCTGAGAAAGTAAGATTGTTCGATTTCACCGGTCTCGAGGTCGAGAGAAAGCCGGTATCGATGGATTCCGATCCATACAAGATTGATAAGTCAGGTTTCAAACACTTCTTGCTGAAGGAGATCCACGAGCAGCCTCTGGTATTGAGGCAAACTCTTAGCAAATACATGACCTCAATTGATGCTCCAATCAATTTCAACGTCGAGCACTTCAAACCGAATGCGGGTGATGCTGATAGCATGGGTCTCTATGGTGTAAGGCTTACCGAAAATGAGATCAAAGGTATTGAGCGAATTCACATTGTCGCCTGTGGCACCGCATATCATGCGGCTCTTGTCGGCAAATGCATTATCGAAGAGCTTTGCTCATTGCCTGTGGATGTGGAGATCGCTTCTGAAATTCGCGGAAGAAAGCTCCTGGTCAATGAAAGAACATTGACCATAGCCGTATCTCAGTCTGGAGAGACTGCTGATACCCTTGCCGCTATCAAAGAAGCTAAGAAGAAAGGTTCTTACACGCTTGGTATTACAAACCGACCGGATTCTCACCTGGCTCAAATCACAGAGAATTTGATTGTCACTGAATGCGGTATTGAAGTATCGGTGGCTGCCACCAAGACTTATGTTGCTCAGTTGGCTTGTTTCTATCTTCTGGGAATATACCTGGCAGAAAACCGCGGCTCTGTTTCGAAGGAGAAACTGAAAGAGCTTAAGACAGGTTTATTGCAAGTTCCTGCCATAGTCGAGCAAATTCTCGGTCGTACCGAAGAGTATCGCCAGGAGTCGTTGAAGCTCGCGGACGCTAACGATGTGGTATTCATCGGCAGAGGTTTCAATTTCCCCACCGCCCTTGAAGGCGCCTTGAAGTTGAAAGAGCTGAGTTACATTCATGCTTCCGGTTATGCCGCCGGCGAGTTGAAACACGGTCCAATCGCTGTGCTCGATTCTACGGTGCCTGTATTTACAGTGCTTATTCCCGGCAAGGTCTATGAGAAGACTCTTTCCAACGCCCAGGAGTCCAGGGCACGTCAGGCGAGAATGGTGGCAGTGGCTGTTGATGGAGATGAGAAGGCGCCAAAAACCTTCGAGCATATCTACAGCATTCCCCCGGTCAGTGAGTTCTTTTCTCCGATTCCGGCCTGTGTACCTCTGCAGCTGATGTCATACTATGTTGCCGACTTTTTAGGCAAAGACGTTGATCAGCCGAGAAATCTCGCCAAATCCGTGACCGTAGAATAAAAGAGTTCTGCGTTTTTAGATTTGGGTTAGAGACTTCCGCTATTGCCAGGTGATGCGGAGGAATGATTGACCTGGGATACTATATCTCTTAAGGACCTTCTTCCGATATCGGAAGGCGTTCAAATTTAGATTGTAGCGGGCGCAGGTTTTCGCTACTCGTTTACTCGATTGCGGGTTTCAAAGAGTTCTGAATTCAGCTTCTCCTCTCTGGGAAAGAGCGATTGACGAAACTGCATTTCTTTTCTAAAGAGTAGGTGATCTTCCAGTATCGGATAGACGTGCCGTATCCGGATCTTCTTCCACAAGTTTAGGGGTGATCATCAACATAAGCTCTGTCCGGTTTCGCCCTTTCAGCGTAGTTCTGAAAAAGGCACCGAGAACTGGTGCTTCTGCAAGATAAGGAACCTTGGATAGCTGGGCTGCTTCATTCTCGGTGAATAAACCGCCTATTACCAGGGTTTGACCATCTTTGATTCTAACTTCCTGGGTAATCACATCTCGCACCGAAAGCAAGGTAACGGTGGTCTGGTTGTTTCCCTGGCCGAAAGTCTGGGGACCACTGATAGGGGCCGAGACCTGGGGTCGCAGCCTCAATCGAATGAAACCATCTTCAGTTACTCTAGGCAGGACATTTAAAAAAATTCCGGCTTTCGCCAGTTCAACGTTGGTGGTTACCACGCCCAAGCTGACCGTTGAGGTGATCTTGTGAATTACTTCGTTTGCTATGGTGATAAGCGCTTCGGTATTGTCCACCACGACAAGAGAGGGGTTTGCAATCACCTTAGCCTTATTCGTCTGGAGCAGCATCTGGATTCTGATATTAAGAGCTGTCGGAACGGTGGCAATGTTTGATCTGCCACCGGCACCGGCACCGAGACCGAGGAAGTCTACCGATGAAAGAGAGCTGTTTACCGGTGTGATACCAGCGATGGCAAAGTTTGATGCTGCCGGCAAAAGGGAGCCAACAAGCCCGGAGAAAGCAGTGGCAGCGTTGGTCGGTGTGACGTTGTTACCGGTGAAGGGGATAAGGGGAAGTTGCGGGTTGGCTATATTGTTGGTGGTAGAACCTAAACCTGGCAAGAACGAGAGAAGCGGCGCCTGGGAATTGCCCATGACGGAGGCGGATAGCCCTTCTCCCTGGGCGTTTAAAGTGGCTCCCAGTTGACGTATACCCTGGTTATTGAGCTCCACCAGTGAAGCCTGGATATGAACTTGCTTGGGTCGTCGATCCAGGATATTTATAGCCTCTTCAGCTATAAGCATATCCTTTTCTGTTCCGACGATAAAAATCTGTCTACCTTTGGCGTCCGGGATAACGACAGTGCCACCGTCATTGGGGGACACATTAAAGTCGGCGTTGATCTCTTGCATTTGCCGCACTTGCTGGGTTCCCGGATCTATAGCCGCGTTATTGAAGCCAACGCCTTCTTGAATCTGTTGTCTGGTCGTTCCCCGTACTACCTTTGGCTGCTGATCCCGGAGGATTTGCTGTTCCGCCTGGACGTTGTAGACCTGATCATCAACATCTTCGTCACTCTTCAAATTCTGTTCTTTGACTGTACCGGAGTGCTCTACTCCTCCTGATTCTCTCGTTCGTTTTGTACTGTCACCATCTTTGGTAGCTTCGTTAGAAGTAAGTTTTTTAACGGTTTTAAAATCTGGGACATAGCCTCGATTAAAGACCGATGCTTGCAGAATCATGGCCACGTCGTATGGATGAGCGTAACTTAGTTTAAATGCCCTTGCCATTGGACGATTCAAGCCTTTCTCCACCATGGCTTGTAGTGTTCCTACAACAATGGTGTTTCCGTCTAATTTGCGACTCTCCAGTCCAGCAGAAGCCAATACAGAATCCATCGCTTCGTTGAGAGTGACGTCTCTCAACTCTCCGGTAACTTTTCCGTCCACCGATTTATCGATTATGATGTTGAGCTTGCCCCGGCGAGCGATTTCACTGATAACTTCCCTTACCGGAGTGTCTCTAAAACTGAGATGATGAATCAAGCTCTGCTGGGCGAACAGTTTGAACGGTTTGCGGATGTTAACGGTGCCGGTGACAGTGGGGAGGGCTTGTTTATCCTGCCTGGAATTAATTTTCGGAGTTAGCTGTGCCAGCCTTTTGAGCTTGTCAGGTGGTACTGATTTTAGTATCTCCCTGGCTTCTTGCTCCGGGGGAGGATCATTCTTTACGGTATTATCCGCAGGGGCATAGGTAAGGGAACTGTTGCCGGAACCATTTTGGGCGAACGCAGACAGAGCGCCAGAACTCAAGACCGTCAGAGCGGTCAAAGAATAGATGAAATATTTACCTGTCGACTTTTTAAATTGAGGCGTCATCTACCGCACAAAAATATATAGTAATCCCAGTATTTACTATTAACTTCTGTCTATTTTAGCCGCATCTACGCAAATTTCAAATGCTTGATGCGCCAGAGATAGTATCATCCGGAAGTCACTATATGCAGTGCATATGCGAAGGCGCTATCTCCTGGAGCTGTTCTGTAGTCTTTCTATTTGCTCTGGCCAGCCAGTCCGAAAATTGCTATTTCCAGATTATTTCTTGCTTCACTGAGATGAGGATTTAGTCTCAATGCCAGTTGCAATTGAGTGACCGCCGAGGCGACGTCCCCTTTGCCGTAGAGGGCGTATCCAAGATCGTTTCTTGCCTGGGCTGATAATGGGTCGAGACTGACCGCTTGCTTAAATTCTTGCACGGCATCTGCTTTTCTGCCGTTTGCGTACAGGGCGCGACCAAGGACCATATGACTCTCGGCTGAGGTCGGATCAAGTAGAGCCGCCTGTCTTGCCGTGCGCAGGGCACTCTCTTTGTCACCTCTTAGAAGAAGCGCTTTTGTCAAAGAGATGTGAGCGGTGGCAGAATGGGGAGTGAGCGAGACCGCTTGACGGGCAGCAACTATGGCGCCTTCTTCATCTTTGGCTATCACAAGGGCATCAGCTAAACCAGCCAGTCCAGCCGTGGTCGGCTTGATTTCATTGGCCTGTCTAAACTCATTTATCGCTTCCGATATGCCACCACGTCTTAACAGGCTCTCCGCGTAAAAGACCCTGGCAAGTGGAAAGTCCGGCGCCAATTTGATGGAGCGTTCATACTCTTCCTGACTGGTGGCTTCATCTCCGGCGTCTTCCAGCAACTTCGCCAGTAGAGTGTGGCCGACATAATTGTTCGGGTCCAGAGCGATAGCCCGACGCATCTCCATGGCCGCTCCCTCGTAATCACCGGTCAGGTAAAGGTAGCTACCAAGGCGCATTCGTAGTTCCGCGTCGGATGGATTGTTGGTGACTTCTCTTCTCAATTCGATGATCAAATCGCCCACACTTCTCAAATCAGTGTGGGTTAAACCCATTCGGTAAAGACTAATGAGAGAGGTGTCGTATTTGGTAGCTTTTTCAGAGTTCTCTCCCCTCTCTTCTGCCTGGGGTACGGAGGCCGGAGATTTTTTAATCTTCAGTACTTTATTTGGACCGAGGGATTTGTTCTCCATTTTTGCTAGAGAAAGAGCCCCCACTGTGTTCACTTGTGAATTGAACGGCTGCATGGCCCAGACCGGTGAGGATGAGCAAACTCCTGCTAAAATTCCTGCGATAAGCAATTTCCCCGGTGCCGGCAAGGAAACTGGACCTGTCTGCCCCCTTGCCTTGAGGTGGGTATTACCTCTAACATGACTTTTACTCCGCGCTTGATGCATGGATGAAAGTTCCTCCGGACACGTAACTGCCTATATCCATGATTTCACAGTAGATTATCGCATCCTTTTGAACCAGGTAAGAATTTCGTAAATGAGCAGAGAAAGCCAGTCCCCTTTTGGAGAAGTGCAGCCGATTAAGTCGGCTTATGTTCATATTCCGTTCTGTAGTTACAAATGCGACTTCTGTGATTTTGCAGCATTCGCGGGTCTTAATCACCGGGAGAAAGAGTATTTTGATTCCCTCTCTCAAGAGATTGCCGCTCGGCTAGAATCGGTAAAGAGTCCTGTATCTTTGACCAGCATATATTTCGGCGGAGGTACTCCCGGTATGGTGCCGACCCACTACCTGGCTGAAGTTTTAGCGCAGTTGGAGCATTCTGTCGAGGATAAGAGAACCCTGGAAATATGTCTGGAAACTACCCCTCACTCAATTTGTAAGAACAAGGAGAAGCTTGATGAGTGGCGAGGTCTTGGAGTGAGCCGCCTCTCTATCGGTATTGAGAGCTTTAACGATGAAGAGCTGCGTTCCATCGGCAGGGATCACACCAGGGAGCAAGCAATTGAGGGGCTCGAGCTGGCCCTTAATTCAAAAATTCCGACAGTCAGTATTGATTTCATGTATGGACTGCCTACTCAAACTCTTTCCAGTTGGGAAGCTACCCTGGACGAAGCCCTGGACTACGCCCGACGTTTCGAGAAACTCCGACATATATCCGCTTATGGACTGCAACTGGCGGAGAAGTCTCCCCTTTATTCCAGATATCCCAAGGATTCCGATAGCTATCCGGATGAGGAGCTTTTTACTAGAATGCTCTTCTTGCTTATGGAAAAGCTTACCGGTGCCGGCTTTGTTCACTATGAAGTCTCTAATTTCGCCAGACCCGGCTACCAGTGCGAACATAATTCGACTTACTGGCGCAATGAGCCTTATCTGGCTTTCGGCGTGGGGGCGCATAGGTATGTGGATGGGGTTCGCAGTGCAAACTGGAGGTCATTTAACAAGTATGTGCGGGCCTTCCTCACCGATGAGTACTATGAGCCAATTGACAGTGAGACCCGTATAAAAGAGGCGATTATGCTTGGGCTCAGAATGCGCTCAGGGATAAATCTTGATGAGTTCGCCAGTAGCTACGGTTTTCGCCTGGAGGAAAAGTGCGAACTTCCTATAAAAAGGCTGGTCGAAGATGGCTTCCTTTGCATGGATGAAAGCAACTTGTCCATCTCCGATAAAGGTCTGCCGGTCAGCAATTCCATAATAGTGGAGCTTATTTAGTTTTAGTTAAAGGCAGTTTAGCTATGGTAGGCCAGGGGTATGGAATATTCAACGATAGACCGACTTTTTCAAAACATATGAGCGTTGATTTTTTCTTTCATTCGGTCTTTTAGTAGTTTTTATCGAACCCCTTCCCTTCTTTGAGGAGGCCCGGCGTGTGCCCTTCCGAAAAGTCTAAGACCGCCGAATCAGATCGTGATCCCCACGTTGGCACGCTTTTGGCCAATCGCTATAAAGTTGCTTCCGTGCTGGGAAAAGGCGGTATGGGAGTGGTTTACAAAGCGCGGGATGAACAGACCGACCGTACTGTCGCCATCAAGATGCTCCATTCTCACAAAGTGGCAGACTCTGAAGCCCTGAAACGCTTCAACCGAGAGGCTCGTACCGTCGCCCAGGTCAACCATCACAACATAGTGAAACTCTTCGATTTCGGCATGAGTAAACAGGGTCAACCTTTCCTGGTCATGGACTATATTGAGGGGCACAGCTTGAAAGATGAGCTGGAAGCAAAAGGGGCACTGCCTTTTGACCGGGCTACAAAGATTTTCGAACAGGTACTGGATGCCCTCGAACTGGCGCATAGTCAGGATGTGGTCCATCGAGATTTGAAGCCGGAGAACATAATTCTTTCAACCGTTATGGACTCGGAAGACCAGGTCAGAATTGTGGATTTTGGTCTGTCCAAGCTAAAGGAGACGGATCCTTTCGGCGAAGATGTCTACCAGATCACCAAGGCTGGTGATGTTTGCGGTAGCCCGCCCTATATGAGCCCGGAGCAGTGTCTCTCCAATTCTGTGGTGGATCCCAGAAGCGACATATACTCCATGGCTATCTGTGTTTACGAGACCCTGTCTGGCAATCTGCCTTACAAAGCGAAATCGGCCATCGAGATGATGGATTGCCATCTCTACGGCACTCCTGTCCCTTTCTCGGAAGCCGCGCCTGAGCTAGAAGCATGCAATGAGACCACCTACGTTCTGAACAAAGCGCTAGCCAAAGAACCCGATAATCGTTATCTTACCTGCAGCGATTTCTGGAAAGAGCTGAAAGACGCCATGCGCCGCGATTGGCCTAAGGTCAGGTCCTATCGCTACAGGATGTCCGATGTGGCCTACAAAGACCTGGAGAGCGAAGCCATAGCCCTGGCCACTGGAGAACATCCGGTTTTTGTCGCCTCGGGAAAAGTGAAAGGCGAGCCCACCGGAGTTCAACAGGTGATTCAGGAGATGAATACGGAGACCGCTATCCACAAAGAGAACGCGCAGCGGAGGGAAAATGTGTCGGACGGAGCTGAAATGATTGACGAAAAGCAAGGAATTGTAGAAAAGCTTCTCTCCTTGTTCCGGCGTGCGGAGACCGACGGAGATGATGACTATCAGTTGGATGAAGTGGATCTGGGCTACGACAATTGTCCGTTTTGCTCTGCTCCCGTCTCCGGCAAAATTCGCTTCTGTGTCAATTGTCAGAGGCAGCTTCCCACGGTTCAGGAGTTCACCAAACTCAGACACCAGGGCGGTAGATTCAATTTACAGGGAACCGGTTTGAGAACTACAAGTGGGGATGGCAAAGGTTTCAGCGCCAGAGCGAAAGCTCGTTCCAGCTCTCCGGGAATGTCTCTGTTTCAGAAAGCACTCACTCTCATGCTTGTGCTCCTTATCGGATATGTTGGCTATGTCAATTTCCAGGATGAGGAGGTTGTGAAAAAGATTCAGCGTATGGTTGCCGCTCTCAAGTAACAACAGGGAACGCTTGGTGGTGTTATATATGGTGCGGACTAGCTGGGCTTCCAGTGGCCTTTCATACCCTGACCG
>JAUIJG010000028.1 GCA_030431355.1 bacterium | reverse complement strand
CTGGACAAGGTTTTCCAGCAAAGGAATCATGAAAGAATAAGTTAAGTCCACGGCTACCTCTCAGAATTTCGAACTTTCATCGAATTGAACAAACTAATGGATTCAGGGATCTCATCCACGCCGCCGTCATTCCAGGGATGACAACGAGCAATTCTCAATGTACCGGCATAAATACCTTTCAACAGTCCATGCTGAGCGATACATCTATGCGTATATTCTGAACAGGATGGATAAAACCTGCATGACGGTCTTCTCAAAAAACGGGTGCTCTGGTAAGCCCGTATCGTCAAACAGGCTATTTTTTGAGGAAGCTCGGATAATTTGTTCAGCATAAACTTGAGACTACACCTGGGTTTTGGAAGATACCCGAGAACTATTATCCCCCGGACTTGATGACTTTGGCGATCTATTAACATCCTGATCATCTTTTGACTTTTGTTTACCTGGCCCTTTAGCCAGGCGGCAGAATTTCTTTTCAGCCCTAATTAAACAGCTCTCAACAGACTGGTAGATGTCGTCGAAGCTGCTATTGATGGCTTTCGGGTGGATAACGAAAACCAGGGCATAGAAGGAACCGAGCTGAATGTGCTCCCTGGAGCCGTCGAAAAGTGCCCGACTCAACATTCTATAAGCTTCTCTGGTCTGCCTCTTAACACGATTTCTGGCACTGGCATTTTTAGCAGTCTTTTTAGACACGACAAAACCGACCAGTGGTCGCCACTTGTCGCTACTGCCCGGATGAGTCAATTTTGGAAGCACGTAAAGGCTCACCTGGGGTGAGCTTACATGGCGGCGCTCTTTATAGGCCCGCTGAAAAACGCTTTTTCTGCGTAGTCTTTCTCTAGACGGTAGCACCGCCTACCTCAACCGTTAGATTGAAAGACGATAGCGTCCTCTGGCTCTTCGTCTTTTGATGGTCTTACGGCCGGCTTTTGTAGCCATTCGAGCGAGAAATCCGCTGCTTTTCTTCGCTTTTCGAATAGATCCCCTTAGAGTTCTCTTCATTTTGCGATACTCCTGGTTTTCCGCCAAAGATAAAAAATATTGGCGTGTTCTTGAGATGAAGAGCTATGCTATCATCTCTACAAGCAACTTATGGTCGATCGGGTCTCTGATTCGGCTAAAAATTTACGAATATATTCAAGCGACGTCTTTTCGCCATCCTTCGCTATACGTTGACCAATACGGTTTATAAGCAGGAGCTAAAAGGTCGCGGTTCTTTCGATATATCGATAGAGCCTGTATTTTTGTTCGTTTTTTTAGTCAAAACAGTCCTGATTTATCCACAGGCAGTTCTACCAAATCAAATGCAATCCAAAGGCCGGCATCGATAATGCAAACAAACAAGGACATCCGTCTGATCAAGTCCAACCAGAATGTATGGTCCCAGACCGAAGAGCTTCTCAAAAAGAGCTTGAGTCAACCAAGTTTTGAGAGCTGGATAAAGCCGATAAAGCTGCATTCTATAAAGCCGAATGGAGAAGTAGTCCTCCATGTTGCCAATGAATTTATGAGAGGGATGGTTCTAAATAACTACAAAGAGCCGCTTCTCGACGCACTTTCCACTGTCATTCAAGAAAAAATTTCTCTAACTGTAGAGGTGGGAAGCACCGATGAATCTTCCTACACAGGCACCATCGCCAGCATTCAATCAGCGGTTCCTTCCGCATCTATCCCTGCTCCAACTCCCGCTCCAGCCCAGCCTGCAAACGCATTTCCTCAAAGAACTGCCGCTCGCACCGGCATGGAAAGTAGTACCGGAATTGGCACCATAGATCTAAAACAACGCTCCAACTTAAATCCCAAATACACTTTCGGAACCTTTGTGGTCGGCTCACACAACCGATTTTGCCATTCTGCCGCGGCGGCTGTTGCCCAGAAACCAGGACAATCTTACAACCCTCTGTTTATTTACGGAGGCGTAGGCCTCGGCAAAACCCACATTATGCAAGCCGTCGGCCACGAAATTCTCAACCATTCTCCTCAGCTCACCATCAAGTACATAAGTTGCGAACGATTCACCAACGACCTGATCAACTCCATCAGAGACGATCGCATGGCAGACTTCAGAAAGCGTTATCGCCAGGTTGATGTTCTGCTTGTGGATGACATTCAGTTTATCGAAGGTAAGGAATCGACCCAGGAAGAGTTTTTTCACACCTTCAATGCCCTCAGGGACAGCGGTAAACAGATCATCATGACCTCTGACCGTCCACCTAAAGCACTCACCCTTCTGGAAGAGAGGCTGCGCAGCCGTTTTGAATGGGGATTGATTACTGACATTCAAATTCCTGACATTGAAACCCGTGTGGCAATCCTGCAAAAGAAATGCCATATGGACAATATCCAGGTCCCTGAGCCTATCCTCAATCATATTGCTTCCACTTTCACTACCAACATAAGAGAGCTGGAAGGTGCACTCATCAGAGTACATGCCTACAGCAGCCTTACCGGAGAGCACGTGGAACCTGGCTCCTTGAACAATATTCTTCTGCCTTCCACCCCCGGTAAAGAGAAAACCGTTCTCACCATGGACAAAGTATTGGGAGCAGTTTGCGCTGCTTATCAAGTCGAACCCTCCGAACTAAAGTCCAAGAGGAGATCTCAAGATTTAACGGTACCCAGGCACGTTGCCATGTACCTGGCATACGAACTCTTAGAAATGAGTTATCCAAGGATTGGAGAAGTCTTCGGAAATAGAAAACACACATCCGCTATATATGCGTGCTCCAAAATCAAGGATGGGCTTGCGAAAGACACCAAGCTCGCCACGACGATCGCCCAAATCAGGCAGCAGTTGGGGCATTAAGATGCTGTTCAAAACTTGTCCAAAAACTGTCGATCCCCTGTTTTTTATCTGTGTCAGAAAAAAGTTGTTGAAAAATCTGTGTACAGTCTTGAACAAGCAAAGAACAGTTTTTCTACAAGCAGTTTCCCGATATGCTTGCCGTTCGAAAGTTATCTACAGAAAATCGTCGCCCCTACTACTTCTATTTATATGTATTTTTCTAATAAGCAGGAAGTACTTAACTGAACGAAACATCAGGAAACTTGCGGTTCAGGAAGGTAATCTATTGGGGTCGTCAAAATTTTTGGCAAATTTGGCATTTAAAGGTCATTAGACCAGTTGAGGTATAGCATATGCATTTTGCAGTCCAAAAGGACACGCTTGTTCGCGCTCTAAAAGATGTGACAAGTGCTCTGGCAACTCGAGTAGTACAACCTATTCTAGGTAATGTACTAATACAATCTTTTGATGAGACCTCTGTCAAATTCCAGGCTACTGATCTGGATCTGACTATAGAAACGACATCACCAGCGGTAGTATATACACCGGGTTCAATCACTCTTCCTGGTAAAAAACTTCTGGAGATTGTCTCCAAGCTGCCGAACGATCTTGTCTCTTTTCAGGTAGATAGCGAGACTTACGAAACCTCTGTTACCTGTCAGAGATCCAAATTCTCCATAGCGGGTCTCTCTGCTGAAGACTATCCCTCCGTGGTAGAGAACAAACCTAAAGAAGCTTTGTTGATGCCTGCCCAGGTTTTGAAAAAAGCAATTGCGCAGACAGCCTTTGCTGCTGCTAGCTATGACGCCAGCAGTATCCTTGGTGGAGTTTATATCGTTCTGGAAGACGGAAAGTTTGAATGCACCGCCACCGATGGCAGCCGATTGGCTCACCAGTCCGAAGAATTAAACGTACTTGCTCCAGTTGCCTCCAAGGTAGTTGATGACAAAGAGACTGAAGCGGAAGCCGGTTCGTCCACTGCGACGATGGAGAGACCCTCTTCTCTGAAAGCGATAATTCCTGCTAAAGCATGTACCGAAATTGTCAAATTGCTGGATGGTCTGGAGAGCAGTAAAAAAGAAGATGGTGAATCTGCCACCATGAAAGAAGTAAGAGTCGGCTTGATCGATAGCCATATCGTTTTTGAAACCGATACTCACTTACTTTCAAGCCGCTTAATCAGTGGAGAGTATCCTCGCTATCACGACCTTTTCCCCTCTGAGTTCAAATGCTTTGCCGTGTTCAAAAGGGAAGAGCTGATGAAGTCCATTGATCGGGTTGCGGTTATGTCCGATGACAGAACCCATCTGGTGAAAATGCACTTCCAGCATGAAACTCTTCAGATTACAGCTAATACTCCTGACGTAGGACGTGCCCAGGAAGAGCTTTCCATCGAGTATGAAGGTGAGGAGCTTGATGTGGCCGTAAACGTAAAATACATGGTGGACGTACTCCAGCGTTTGAATTTGGAAGAGCTTCGATTAGAGATGCTCGGTTCTCTCAAGCCGCTGATCATGCGTAGTCCGGAAGACGATAACTACAAGTATCTTTTGATGCCGGTGCAGGCTAAGTAGCAGATAGCTGTCGTCAAGTCTAAATTCGAAAAGGTACGAACATCAGGTTCGTGCCTTTTGTGTTGTCAGGATTCCGATACAACAAAGTCATCACAAAGAGGTTTGATCGAACCAGGAAGCTCTCCCCTGTCGATGGCTAGAAGCACTCTCAGATCGCTTCCTTCCGGCAGGACCTGGATTTCTATCTGGTACTCTACGCCGGAAGGAGAGGTTACGACTAAGACTTCCACATGTCTGGTGTCGGACCAGCTTTTGAACAGGCTGTAGGGATTCTTTTGCAACTCAGCCATTCTTGCTTTCAAAATTTCGGCAGCTTCTGAATCGGACATTGATAAAGCTCCTTCTGGACGATGACACTATATATTAAACTAGCCACGAAGCTGCGCGAACCTTGACAGGGGCCGGGCTGGAATCAAAGTCTCTGTATTGGTTTTGGGACAAAGATTAAATGGCGCGCTAACTATCGGATCATATATATAAGAGAATACCTATTGGCTTCTCAAATAGTTTTGATATCTGGAAATCAGGTATAGCGATACTTCTTATCTTCTGACAGTCAGTACAAAAAGCCGCCCAGTAATATTTTTAGTTCTTTTTGGTCTCTCGTCTTATTGACATCCTTGATGGGTCTTTGATAGCAAGAATTATCGCTTCCGTTTTAATTTCATTTTCAGGCAGAAATATACCAAGTAAGTAATCAGCACCTGACTTAAAAGACTCAGTACCCGCCCCTAGAGCTGGACAGAGTCTTGCGTTTGTTTGTGTGCCTTCTAACGAGTAATCGAGCAGAACGGAAAGCAAGTAGGGCGAAGACCCATCTTTTGTCAAATACGGAGAAGGGAAACAAGCTTTTTCTTCTCCCGAATGACTCCTTGTAAGAGGAGCTAAAGGAGTTAATCATGAATAGACAACGAGCCATAGCTACCCAAGTGGTGGCTGAATTAAGGCGTCATGGACACACGGCGGTTTTTGCCGGCGGCTGTGTTCGTGACGAATTTCTGGGCAACGAGCACAACGATTATGACGTGGCCACATCGGCTCTGCCGGAGCAAGTGGAGAGCATCTTCGAGCGCACTCTTCCGGTGGGAAAAGCTTTCGGTATCATCGTTGTTCTTCTGGACGGCGAATCCATCGAAGTTGCCACCCTCAGGGCTGACGGACAATATGGCGACGGTCGTAGACCGGACTCCGTGCAGTTCGTCGATTCTCTGGAGGAGGACGCCCGCCGTCGGGAGTTCACCATGAACGCGATGTTCCTGGATCCTTTCACCGGCGAAGTCATCGACTTCTTCGGCGGTCAGCAAGATCTGCGTGCCGGAATCATCCGTGCCGTCGGCAATGCCGAGGAGCGCATCGACGAAGACCGGCTGCGGATGCTGCGTGCTGTACGTTTCGCTTCGCGCTACGGATTCGAGATCGAAGCTGAACTGAAGCAGGCTATCCACAAGCTTGCTCCGCAGCTGCATCAGGGAGCCAAGGCAATCGCCTGGGAAAGAATCGCCAAAGAGTTCAAAGGCATTCTCACCAGCGCCAATCCCCTCGTCGGTCTCGATTTCATGATGGAGTCGGGCCTGATGGCGGAGATTATTCCCGAATTGCTCGAAACCAACTCTGAAAAGGGTGAGCAAGATGCCATCTGGCATCCGGAAGGGAACACCTGGATGCACAGTCGCTACGTGGTCCAGAATCTGGTCGGCTCATCTTTCGAGCTGGTCCTTGGCGGGCTGCTGCACGATGTCGGCAAGCCTCGCACCCAGGAGCGGCACGAGAGCGGCAAGATCACAAACTACGGTCATGACGCTGTGGGCGCTGAAATGGCGGCGGTTATCTGCCGTCGGCTCAAGCTCTCGCGGGAATCCCGTCATCGCGTGACCGAACTGGTGCGTCTGCACATGAAGATGCATCGTGTACAAGCCATGAGGCGTTCCAAGCTGATGGCTATTTTGGAGCGGGACGATATCCACGATCTGATCGCTCTGCAAGATGCGGATTCCCGGGGTAAAGGACCCTTCTGTGATGGCAATCCCTACACCCAGAAAGCTTTCTTGCTGGGCAAACTGGAGGAGCTGTCACGGGTTGACGAGGAGAGCCAGCGACTGGGGGCAACGCCTCTGGTTACCGGCTTCACCCTGATCAACATGGGTTTCAAGCCCGGACCGCAATTCCGCACCATCCTCGACCGGACCCTGGAGGCCCAGCGGGAAGGTGTGATCACCTCGGCTGAACAAGCCAGGAAATGGGTCGCCGAGCAGTTCGCTGCCTGACGTACCCTGTCGCAGGCAAAGCTCCCGGCTTTGCCTTTGTTGTTAAACCCACAGTCTGAAAAGACGGAGGAAACTACTATGACTACCGAAATGCACAATCCCTTCGAAGAAGGACAAGAACTGCTGGTGATGCAGGGTGACCGCTGGGTGAAAGCCTACTACTGGTGCCCGATCGGCCAGATTCACCGCGTCAAGGTCGAAACCCTCGTCGGACGTCTGCCTGTCAGCGTCAGCTACGCTTCCATGCGTACCATGGAGCAAGCGGCTGAAGAAGGGCTCACCGACGGCTGTCTCATCTGAGGCGGTTGATGCGGTAACCATCTGTGGACTGAGAGGAGGGCACCGCTCGCGGTGCTCTCCTCTTCCAACTTACGGAGAGTTTTATGGATAAATTCGTTGAAGGCATGAGCCTTCGGGGAGAATCCCTGCTCGCTTTCCAGAACGCCTATTCTGGACTGAATCTCGCTCTCATCATTCTGGGCGGGGTACTTGTCCTTGGGCTCCTGGTCTGGGCTCTGGCTAACTCCAGGTCTGATCGGAATTCCCGGGGCGAAGACGGCAAGTAACACAGCCGTCCTTCTCTAAACTTGAAACTCAAGATAGAAAGTCTCTGACATGAATGCAGAACGTACCATCTCCAGCCTTCGCCCCGGCGAAGCCGCTTACACCGTCGCCCACGCAGCCTGGGTTTCTGGCCAGCACATGATGCTGCACGGCGCCATGCCGATTCGCCCGGAAGCTGGTGGTACCTTCACTCTGCGACTGGTCAAGTATCCCGATGGGCACCTGGCTGTCGACCTGTCCGAACTGCGCGGTGAAGGCTTCGATAGCGTGGCTGCTTTTGCCGGTCGGCTGGTGCCGATTCAGGTCGACTCATGCCTGACGCCGCCGCAGTTCAAGTACAAGGCCTTTCGGGTCTTCGACCTTCCTCGCGGGGAAGTTGGCTACATGCGGCCGACCGACGCCCGGGTCGTCAACGACCACATGTTCCTGAACGGGCACACCGAGCTGAGTCCCGAGTTCAGCGAGGAGTGCACCCTGAAAGTCTACCGGAAGGAAAACGGCGCCTTCCTGGTCGACGTCAGCTATGTCGGCGATCCCGACTATCCTGCCGACTTGCCCAGGGACGACTCGTTCTTCCCGATTCAGGTGCTCAGGGCTGTTCGGGAAAACTACCTGCAACAGGCTGCCTGAGCCACATTCAACAGAAACCAAAACGGAAAGGTAAATCACCATGAGCTTCATTGCCTTCATCAGCGCTGTCATCGCACTTCTCGTCGCCGTCTATCTGAACAAGCAGGGCGTCAAGCGCGGCGACGGTCCTCTGGCAGGAGTCTGCGGCGGCATCGCCAGCCACTACGACCTGCCCCCCAACGCCGTACGGATCGCCTGGATTCTTTCCGGCTTCTTCGGCGGCTTCGGGCTGGCGCTCTACATATTCTGCTACTTCATTCTCAAGGAGTGATTCCGAGAGAATCAGGCAGACAAGCATAACTAAAGGGAGGCGGAGCAATCCGCCTCCTTTTCTTTTCTCGAACTTCTATCAAATTCCTTTGAAATAAAAATAACTATAAGGTATAGCAGAAGCCTGTCTAAGATCGGCAACATCTCAAGAGTTATGATTGCTTCAGGGTTAGCGCTAGCCGCGTTATTGATTTCCCTTCAACTTCTTGATTCTATTTCCCTGCAAGGCATAAATTACATCCGGGCTATATCTATAAACAATTAACAGATAAGCTTTTACAAGCTTCTGACTAAGTTAAGTGGAAAGCTATAATTCTTTGTTCCGAGCGCTTATTTTGTGTTAGCAATAAGTATATTCAGTTCCCAAATACCCCCTTGTAGAACGACCCAACCCCCTAGAAACCTCGAAAGGTAACTGGTTACAGCCTTTGAGTACGCTCGCCCGCGAGTGCTGTTGAATGCCCGACTTTCGTTTAGGGGCAGTCGAGTCTTACCAATTTCATTGAAAAACCTTGAAGGACAGGTCATCGCATGAGCTGTCTGATTGAACTTGAGGCAACTTCGAGTTGCCTGGAAACGAGCGATTAATTATGAAAACCAAAGAGACGAAGAAAAATTCTTCGCCTCTGGGAGCCACTGTCGAAGAGAGCGGAGTCAACTTTGCTCTCTTTTCCAGCAACGCTTCCGGATGCGAACTGTTGCTTTTTAATGACGCTCTCGACAAGGTACCGTTCAAAACTCTGAAAATGACTCGCGAAGGCGATGTCTGGCAGGTGTTTGTGGAAGGTCTCGAAGAAGGAGCGTTGTATCTTTACTCGGTGGATGGACCATTCGACCCCGGTGCCGGACACAGGTTCGACAAGACCACCTACCTCCTGGATCCATACGCCAGGCAGGTCAAGGGCGCTGATGGATGGATTGCACCCAGCACCTCCGAGAGCGTAGTTTTTCCAAAATGCGTAGTAACCGGCCCGGATAACTTCGATTGGCAAGATGACCGGAGGCCCGACACGCCGCTGGTTGAGTCGATCATTTACGAAGTCCATCTGAGAGGCTTTACGGCTCACAAGAACAGTCCGATTACCCAGAAGAAAGGAACCTATCTCGGCTTTGTCCAGATGATTCCGTATCTTCGGAAGCTTGGAATCACAGCCGTTGAGCTGATGCCGATTATGGAATGGTACCGACCCACTCACTTCGTGAACCCCAGGACGGGTACCGCCAACATGAATGACTGGGGATATGACACCCTGGCTTTCATGGCGCCGGATGAGAGGCTTGCTACTGTGAACGGGCGTCAAATCTCAGAGTTCAAGACCCTGGTTCGGGAGTTGCACAAAGCAGGAATAGAAGTGATTCTGGACATCGTGCTCAATCACAGCGCCGAGTCCAATCAGTCCGGCCCGACTATCAGCTTTCGCGGTGTGGACAACAAGGTTTATTACCTTCTCAGTCCTGGCAATCCTGCCGAATATGTTAACTTCACCGGCTGCGGAAACACCGTGAATTGCAACCATCCGATTGTTTCCTCCCTCATCATCGATGTTCTCAAAACCTGGGTGGAAGAATTCCATGTGGATGGATTTCGGTTTGATCTGGGCGCTGTATTCGGCATAGACACCGATCTTTCGGTCAAACCTGATACACGTCTGCTTAAAGCCATGGTATCGGATCCGGTAGTGTCGAAGGTCAAGCTGATCGCTGAACCTTGGTCCATCGGTGCCTATTTGATGGGGCAGTTTCCTGTACCCTTCTCCGAGTGGAGTGACCGCTTCAGGGATACAGTCCGAAGCTTTGTTCGGGCAGAACCTGGATTAGTGCTGGATTTGCAGAAGGTAATCTCTGGGTCCACCGATATGTTCGGTGAGTCGGGATTGCGTTTGCCGGTCAATTTCTTCACCGCCCATGATGGCTTTTCCGCCATGGACCTTGTCTCCTTCGAGCAGAAGCGAAATGAGGATAACGGAGAAGAAAACAGGGATGGTTCCGACCATAACCGGAGCTGGAACTGCGGTTACGAAGGGGATCTTGCCGATGCGCCTCTATCTGATGAGGATAAAGCATCCATCCTGCATCTCCGCAAACAGCAGATCAAAAACTTCTTCACTCTCATGTTACTTTCCCGAGGAGTGCCGATGATTCTCTTCGGGGATGAAATGGGAAGGACTAACGGCGGCAACAACAACACCTGGAATCAACCTGAGTTAAATGAGTTGGACTGGGAATTGTTGGAATCCAATTCTGACCTGCATCGTTTTGTTCAAGAGATGATCGCTTTCAGGAAGAAGCACGCTCTTGGAGGATACGGTCAGAATCCACGCTTTCGCGAAGTAGTCTTGCACGGTACCCTGCCGAATCAGCCAGACTACTCAGATAGCGCCAGATTTGCTGCCTTTGAACTTGCTTCTTTTGCCGAGATTGAGAGCCAGGCTGTCTATTGTGCCGCTAACGCGTACTGGGAACCCCTGAAGGTACAGTTGCCTGAGGGGAATTGGTATCGGATAGTGGATACCGGCAGCCGGGAAGAAGGTGGAGATATTCATTCGCAGGAAAGTGCAAACCTTATCTCCGGTGAGTTCGAGATTGGGCCGCGCTCTACGATGGTCTTCCTCAAGCAATCTGAACAAGAATAATTGCCGAGCAGTTTGATTAATCGATTGCGATAGCCTCCTCAGCCGTTGCTGGCGGAGGCTATTTTTTTATTCCGTTAATACTAAAGCATATAATAAATAAAATCCCTTTTTTAGCGAATATTAGACGCTTGGCTAAGTCCGCTAGTCTCCGGTTTGTGGTGATATTACCACTGAAGACCGGGCTTCGTTTAATGATTCTCCAGGTTATTCTCAGGACCTCTTATGGATGTATATTCCGCCCAGTCAAGGTTTCAAGATTTCCTCAGAAAGGATCAACTAGATAATCTATTCAAGATTGATATTTTGTAGAAATTCAGCCAAATGGTAATCATGAGATATCTCTTTCAACAAACAGCAAAGGACTTATTAAAGACCAGGAAAACTTCAGTACATCCAAACAAATCAAACATAACCTGTTGCTGCTAAGCAACCCGGTTATGCACATCTGTTGTACGAAAAGCTGCGAGCCCGTACAAATACTCGAGAGTGGATATAGAGTGGCCACTCAACCCATCAAGGACATTGGTATGAACGTTGAAACCAGAGGCATCAAACTGCAGAAGCAACTCTGGAGCTGGTATCTCGCTGTCACCGAGCGTGCATGTGAGATCCCGGACGATGCATGCGGAGAAGACAAAGAGCGCATGCTCCTGCAGAACCAACTTACCTCCATCAGGGAAGCAGGCTGGCGCCTGACCATGACCGAGGAAGGATCACCCGCCGACAAAGCCGGCATCGACTTCATCTGGTTCCATCCGAATCGTGGATGGTTTCCCCTCGACAGCACCGCCATGGATAAGGTCGGCGTTCCCGAACTGATCCACATCGTCGCTGTCGACTCCAGCAAAGAGAAAGGAGAATGCAGCGGTCTCACACCGGCGGTCAAGAACGGCTTTGCCCAACTCTTGATTCGGCTCTCCGAGACCGAGCCCAGCCTGTCTATCAACTTCCTGCCCCCTTCAATCAAGGCGAGCAAGAAGTCCCGGCAGATTCTGGTCGACTTCAAAGGTCGACTGGAAGCTCTGGCCAGCAGTGTCGATGATGGTGAAGTCTATCTCGAATGGGCTCGCCGGCTTCGCAAAGCGATCGGCTTCGAGTGCGAAATGCACAAGCGTACGATGAAGCCGCAGATCACCGATGTGAAAGCTTTCATCGAAGCGGTGGTGATCGAGCGCATCAAGGGCTTTCTGCCTGAGCTGGGTCAGTTGATTCTCAGGCCTCAGGAAGACCGTCCGTTCGCTCGGGATTACAGCATCCGCTACCATCCCTCCAGTGACCTGCTGGTCATTCCTGAGCCCCAGAATCCGCACTTCCACGGTCTCCAGCGGTTCATGGAAAAACTCTTCTCGCAAGCGTATGGTGAAGTGGTTAGCGCCCATGGAGTCTGCGATAGCCTGCTGCTCCTGAAGCGCTTCTTCGAATCTCGCGGAAAGGAAGAGCTGGTTCACGCGGTGCTCGACGCCCTGGAGTCGAAGTACAAGCAGTCGGACTACCGGACAACCGGCGGCAAGAAGCGCAAGAACAAAGCGCGGAGCTCGTCGAGAAGGTCCCTGCAAGCAGCTGCCAACTAATCTGCTTGCCGGTGGCAAAACCTTAGCGTTCTGCAGTTCAGGCTCGGAGCTATAAGGTTTTGCCTTTGAACACTGGGAGGTCGCTTTCGGGCGACTTCCCATCAATACTTCAAAGAAACACAGACATGAAAGGAACAGGCAATGTACTGGCTCTGGTACTTCCTGTTTTGTGGTCAGCCTTACTTGATTATTCCTGCCGTTTTGGGATGCTTCGGTAGCGATGCGAAGAAAGCTGCAGAAGATCTTTCTCTGTTTCTGACTGCATCTTTTGCCTTGGGTTTAACCGCTATCTATCTACTTGGGTATTTTGGAATCCTGGGTTGAGATGAGTCTTCTGAAAAATGCTGTGAGTAGCAACTGAGAGAGCCTTTGCTCTCTTTGTTTCTTTTTTTGATATAACTATATAGTATAATAAATAAACTCCAAATCAAAATTCTTCTGGATGAAGTCTGGTTTGAGTCCTTTCAAACCAGTCGATAATTCAGACCAATGCTTGTTTATTTATGCTTTGGCGACAGCAAAGTAATCACGAATTGTCCTCTTGAGCCTTCCGGCGACAATCGACTTTACGAAAGGAGATTCTGATTGTCTGGCTCTTGAACTCCGGAGAAGAGTCTTGCTTTGAGCCAACAGAGTAATTGTTGCAGCAAGATTAGTTAGTTTGAAAAGTTCTTCGTTATCAGGAACGTTGAGAATATCGTCATCGGTGTCAACGTCTCCAATTGCTAGAACAACTGCTTCTAGAGCCGCGATGAGCGATTCAATACGATCCAGATAGTAGAGCATGGAGAGTTCTGAAACACCGATATTGAACTCAAGAAGACTTACCAGACGTGCATATTCGCTGCCGCGTCTTTGAATTCGTGGTAAGTCCGTGGTTCGCGTCAAATCTCTTTTATTTTGGTCCAGCTCCTGACCCATTTTTGTGACTAGGATCAAATGAGAGCTAAGCTCTGCAAATAGTGCTGACCACTCTTTATTCGATTCGGAACTATCAGAAGGAAAAAATGGCAAGGATTTGAGGTGCATGGAGAATTGCTCCTGGTGAATTAGGCTGGACAGCCGAAGGCGATTGCTCCGGCTGCCCAGGAAAGGCGTGAAGGAAGTGGATTCAGTCTTTCGACTTGAATCGTCCTTTGAGGCGGTTGACGAACTGGTCGTACTCGAAAAAGTTTGTGACGGTGTTGATCAAGCCGAGAAGTGCGCCGATGAGTGCCGCCGAGACCAGGGAGATGAAGGGTTCCTGGTTGAGATACATCAGCACAGAAGCCACCAGACCGCCGGAGAGAAGAAACGTGCCGGCAAAAACAGCAGCTTTTCTGGCACCGCTTCGTGTCTCAGGAATAACAAAGCTGACCAGGAGTACGGCCAGGAAGTCGATGATCATGAACGGCACGAAGATGAGTTCGATGAAGAGCATGAGCATCTCCACGAAGAACATCATGATCGTCGCGAAAAACATCATGAGCATGCGCATAAGCATGACGGCAAAAATCATGGCAAAAACGCCTACAACGCCTCCGCCAATCAGGGTGAGAATGTCTTCCATCGGAAGCTCCCCAAGTTTGGTTGTGTTGAAATTTACTCGTCAGAGTACGAGGAAATCTGATAGTAAAAGTGTCTTGCGCGGGTGGTTTTTGTTTTTCTTGAATCGGAACGCGGTAATTTAGATAGTGCCCTATAAATAACAAGTCAGAGATTCCAGGAACAATAGTGATTTAGAAAAGCCTCTTGAGAAATTGATCAGAGAGAAGTCAGGTGAAAAAATCTCAGTCCGAGACAGAAAGAAGTAAAGGGGCGAAAGTCAGTGATGATAGCGGTTGACAAGAAAAGATGAGAATATCAGCAAACTTTTGATATGGTTTGATTTTGCCTTGGCCAGCTTGTTCAGGAATTTATGTTCTGTTTACAATTTCGATGTCAATATAAATAAGCCTTGGCCAGGCGCAAAGATTGACACTATAGGCAATGGCGTTAACTGACTATGACAACTGCTCTTTGGTCCTGAGCATTACTGAGTCGTTATTCTGTCAGGGATTGGGCTTTTGTCTCTATTTAGAGTTATGAATTGTGAACGGCTCTTATTACAGCTCTTAACACCTTAAGTTCATTGATGCATTTACTCTCTCTCTTTTAAATTAAGTCATTCGGATTTTCTACAGAAGATTGATTTATTTCCTGAAGAGTAAGAACCAGCTAACCACAATCTAGCTATAACAATATTTTCCAGTAGCAAAGTATGTTTTTTGCTACTGAATGTGGTGCCGCTGCTTCGCTAAAGCTTTTGTTGTTTTAACAGCATTGGAGAAATAGATGCCTGAAATGCACTTGTTGCCAGGCTATTCAGCCGCGACTCACGAGGTTACGAACCAGGTTCCGGCTCTTGTTGATACCAACATCTATCTCAGCGACCGATTCCTCAGGGATGGTGTGGCCAGGTACGATGGAAGTTGGGGTGATGAGAGACTGACAGCCTTTGGTGCTCGCCTTGGCAGTTCTACCGTTTTGCAGTGGGCGGATCAAGCTAATCGATTCGACCCGGAGCTAAAGACCCATGATCGTACCGGTCACCGCATCGACGAAGTTGAGTTTCATCCTGCCTGGCATGAGCTGATGGCTCTTTCGACCGAGTTTGGAGTGCACAATCTACCGTGGAGCGAGGAGCGACCGGGTGCGCATGTCGTCAGAGCGGCGATGATGTTTATGGCTTATCAAACCGAGGCAGGACATTGCTGTCCGATCTCGATGACATACTCGGCTGTGCCGGCATTGCGCAAACAGCCGGACCTTGCCGAAATCTGGGAGCCGCGGATTCTTCAGCGGGCCTATGATGGTCGGCTTATGGATGCCGGTCTCAAGCCCGGAGTGATCTTCGGCATGGCTATGACCGAGAAACAGGGCGGCTCCGATGTGCGAGCCAATTCGACCGTTGCCGTTCCGCTTTCTGGTGATGGTCCTGGAAAAGAGTATTTGATCACCGGCCACAAGTGGTTCTGCTCGGCGCCCATGTCGGATGCCTTTCTTGTCCTGGCCCAGATAGATGGTCAGCCATCCTGTTTTCTCGTTCCTCGAATTCTTCCCGATGGCAGTCGCAATGTTTTTCAAATTCAGCGACTCAAGGAAAAATTGGGAAACCGCTCCAACGCCAGCAGCGAGATTGAATTCCGGAACACCATCGGTTATCTGGTCGGCGGTGTCGGTCGCGGTGTGCCCACCATCATCGAGATGGTGAACCATACCAGACTTGACTGTGCCATCGGCTCTGCCTCTCTCATGCGACAGTCTCTGGTACAGGCTATGCACCATGGACGCCACCGTTCTGCGTTCGGTAAGAGTTTGAAAGATCAGCCTCTGATGCGTTCTGTGTTTGCTGATCTTGCGGTCGAGGCAGAAGCCGCGCAACTTCTCATGATGCGACTGGCTCACTCCTACGACAATCCGAAAGCTGACGATGGCGAGGATGCCTTCAGGCGCATAACCAGCGCTGTTTCAAAATACTGGCTTTGCAAGCGCGCCACACCCTTTGTCGGTGAAGCGCTAGAATGCCTGGGAGGCAATGGTTATGTTGAAGAGTCCGTGATGCCGCGGCTCTTTCGGGAGAGTCCTCTCAACTCTATTTGGGAAGGTGCCGGCAACGTCATCTGCCTTGACGTCATGCGGGCTCTGGTCAAGGAACCGCAGAGCATCGCGGCTATTGAGTCAGAGTTGCACACAACCCTGGGCGAAAGTCCGCGCTATGACCGCTATGCCAGAGCTGCTATAAAAGCGCTGCATGATTCACGCGCAAGGCTCTCCAGCGGTCGGGCTTCCTCAAAGTTGAAAGCGGAACTAGAAGCCAGAGCCAATGTGGAAAGGGTGGCTATCTCCTTGATGGCGTCATTGATGATCCGTCACTCCTCTCCAGAAGCGGCGGAAGCATATATCAGCTCCCGGCTCGGTCGCTCCCATGGCTACATGTTCGGAACCATGAAAGTGGCAAGCCGAAAAATTGATGCCATTCTTGAGCGCTATTTGGAAACTGTCTAAAATTCTCTGATTGTGCTTATCGGGTGGGATTCTGTTTTGTCCCACCCGCTAGCTTTTTGATCGGTAATAACTATAAAAGGTAGTAAAAACCACAAAGAAAAAGAGGAGCCGGAAAGCGTTAACTTTCCGGTTCCAGGGTTAGTGCTTAGTGAGGGCGCCCTGTTTTATTGGTCGTTGAACCAGTAATCCTGCATCGCTTTGAGCAGGTCCTGGTTGATTTCCAGGTCATTGGTGCCCAGGACGGAGTCTATGCCGCAGTGGGGGCAGATTGCGGTCTGGCCCCGGTCGGTCCATTCCCTGATCTTGTCAGGTTGGAACTCCGTCAGGCAGTGGAAGCATCCACAGCGCTCGCTCGCCTCCAGGCTTTGCCTGTGGTTGGAGCTGTGCTGGTGAGCTGTCACTGCCGGGTTCGTCTGGTCATGATCTTTCATGCGGATTATGATCCTTTTCTCGCGATTAAATCAGATCGTCGGCACCGCCTTTTCCAGGTTGGCTGCCGGGGGCAATCTGAGGAATCTGATCTTCTTCTTCTTCCTTGTCCTCGGCTTCGAGTTTGTTGCCCGGACCCTTTTTCTCATCTTCCTCAGGGGAGTTCCTGAGTAGAAGTTCCAGGTTGTACTTGGCTATTTCAGCCTGTCTCGTCAGCCTGGTGAGGTCTTTTGGGCTCAACTCCACGGGGTAACCGGGGAGGCTTGAATAGCCGGTGCCGGGGTTCAGGCGAATCGACTTTTTGAACGCCTTAATCGCTCGGGGAACATCCTTCTGGCGAAGGAGGGCGTTGCCCATGTGGAGAGCGGCGAGGGCTGCAACTTCCCTATCCGGTGCCGGATAGACAAATCGCTCGAGCCATTGCCTGTCTCCGGCGTGCTCATAAGCGACGATCGAGCGTTCGAAAGATTTTGCCGACTCTTTGAACTCCAGGGTGCGGTATTGAGCCAGACCCTGGTTGTAGAGGCTTGCCTGATGGTCAGCCCAGAAGAAGAGATAAAGTCCACCGAAGGTTCCGATGAGACCGAAAACGATGGTAAGGGCGGTGATCAACCGTCTTTTTGAAGTGTTCTGTTTCATGCCGCTTCTCCCATCAAGTGTCGTCATGGGTGACAGCGGTGCAGAGCACGAAGCCCATCAACAGAGCCAATCCGAGGATGATGAACCAGTGAGCGATATCGGTCTGCTCGACAGAATCTTCCTTGGTGACGGTCGATTTTTCGAGCTGGTTGATCTCCTCAAATGCCTGGCGCATCTGTTCAACGTCAAGGACTTCGATGATCTTGCCGTTGGATGCCTGGACAAGGCTTCTGAGATCTTCGGTCTCAGGCACATCCTCCCATTTCTTGTAACCGATGCCGATGACATAGAGCTTGACGCCCCGGTCTTTCATGGTGGCAGCGATTTTGGAAATGCGGTCCTTGGCAATGTCGCCTTCACCATCGGTGACCATGACGATCACCTTGGTTTTGGCTTGCCCCCGGTCGGCAAAGTGATTCAGTGCCGCCTGGATAGCGCCTTTTCTGCCGTCGAACTCAGTTCCAGCACCCACATAGCGCGGCAAACCTGCCACGAAGTGCTTGATCACTTTCAGATCGTCGGTGAGTGGCCAGCCGTAATAGGCTTGTTTGTCGAAGATGATGAAGCCAACCCGGTCGCCGTCTCGCTGGGAAAGAAATTCCTGGATGGAAGCTTCAGCAGCGTGAATGCGTTTGACGATGTTCTGTTTGCGGGTGTTGGTGAGAATTGATGGCTTGGCGCCTTCCGCCAGTCCATCGCTAATCGTTGGGTCGATCATGCCCCATTCCATCGAGTCCGAAGTATCGATCAGAAGAACGAAGTCCCGGGCTTCGATGGAGGGTTTTTCCACGTTCAGGAAAAGCTGCGGTTGGGCCAGTGCTACCACCAGAGACGCAAGTCCGCAGTATATGAAAGCGGCTTGCACGATGGAAATCCAGTTTGCACCACTGATGTTCTTGTGCATGCCGACCGTAGAAAAGTTAACTGGTCTCCGCCTGCGTCTCGCCAGCCAATAGATGACTGGTATGAGCAAAGCCAGGAAGAGCCAGTTCGGGTCATTTAGGTGAACCATTAGTCCTCCGAACGGAGCTTGTATTCTGCTCCGAAGTAAGGGCTCGATAGTTGGTAACGGTTCATCGAGCCATTCTGAAGTGACCTGCTTCAGCCGCATTTTCGGGTTCCATGCCCTGGCTGAACCAGATCTCCGCTCAGTTTCTTACTAATCGCTGGAATCGCGATCGGGAAGGTTTCGAATTTAGCCAGATATGAGGGGGGTGTTGAATATTCTTGTGAATCTGGGTTTTGAGCGGTAACTTATTGATGCCAAGAGTAGTAAATACAAAACAACTGATTTTTCTCTGAGAGAAGAACTTTCCCTGAGATGGACATCACTACTCAGAATAAAATCAAGGACCTGTAATTGAATTCTGGCAGTCCCATTGAGCAATCTTTCTGTTTTGATCAAAGCCGTAGTTATTGGTTGGCCCGTTTGTGCTAGACCTCGGAAAATTTCCTCTGAAAGTAACTCCTTTAAGGACTGTGTACTTTGTAAACTATGTTACCTCGTGCCTTATTAGGCTTACTGTTAGGGCGATGGTGTTGGTTTTGGTGGCACATATGGGGCAGATACATCTGTATGTGTGATTGTATGTAGTAGAACTCCTGTCTAACTAAACTTGCTTGATAAGCTTCTCGGTCGTTGCGAGGGTAAATTCATAGTCTGGGTATAAGAAAATTGAGTAGGCAGAGATCAGATTGAATAAACTCCGAAAAGGCTGACGATGGCAGAGATTGCAGCTAACAAATCTAATAATGCTCCACTAGTACCTAAATCCTGGGGAGGCCTGGTAAAAGAGGTCGAACAGCTTATAGAGCAGAAGCAGTTTTCCGAAGCTGAAAACCTTGCTCTGGAAGCTCTGGCTCTTTCAGAAGATTATCCGCCGGATGACAATCGCCAGGGAATCACTCTTGAGCTTTTGGTCGATATCTACTATCACACCAAGCAGTACATTTACGCTGCTCCGGTGATGATGAGACTTCTGCAGATGTACAGACGCTGCCTGGGGATGAATCATCCAGACACTGCTACGGTGACTTTTAACGCAGGCAGGCTTTATCACGAATGGTCCAAGTTTGATGAGGCTCAAGCGTTCTATAATCTGGCTCTCAAGCTCAAAAAAGACATTCTTGGAGAAAATCATCCGGACATCGGATCTATTCTGGAGCATGTGCAGCAGCTCAAAGTTGATATGCATGCTCCCAAAGAGCGTCTTAGACCGGTGGTCACAAAACGGAAAAGCCGGATGGCAAGAACCGGGCAATGGGATGCCATCAAGCAATAGAGCCGCCGGCCTAGCAACGTGCTACTATTAGGTTTCGCCGATGGATAACCATCAAGTTTTAGTAGTCAGCCGAAGAATATCTCACAGATTGAAAGTATGGAAATTGCCATAATCGGAGCGGGTCATAACGGTTTAGTTTGTGCCAATTATCTGGCTAAAGCCGGTCATAAAGTGACCATCTATGAAAAGAACGAGAAGCCTGGTGGTCTCTGTATCTCCGAGGAAATTTTTCCTGGCTTCAAAGTTTCTACGGTTGCCGGCTACTTTGGAATGTTCCGGGAAGAGGTGATTAAAGATCTCGGCTTGGAGAAGCTTTATGAGCTTGTGTGCGAAGATTCCGGTCCCAACATAACTCTATTACCTGGTGGCAAATATATTGTCGGTGGCGAAGAAGAAGATCTGTTCAATTTTGAGCTGAAAGAAGAAGATAGACTGGGGTGGCAAAAATTTTGGAAACAGGTTAGGGTTGCCGGCGCTGCTATCGGCCCATATATGACCAGAATTGGAGTGACTCAGTATGAGCTTCAGAAAGTTCTGGAATCAGAAGGATTCATAGAGTTAGGCAGCAGGTTATTCGACGGAACCTTACTGGACATAATAGATTCTTATTTTGAAGATTCTCTACTCAGGGCAGCTGCTTGTGCCACTTCCTGGGAATTGCCTACCAGAAAAGGCACTATATTTGGTTGCATATACAGCGCTACTACTTCCATAAATGGAGCTTCCAACAAAAGCTCTTATCTAAAGGGAGGTATGGGCGTCATAACCGATCTTCTGGTCAATTTCGCCCAGGAGAATGGAGTTGTGATCAAAACCAATTCTCCTGTAAAAGCTATCACCCTGAAAGATAGAACTGTTTCCGGTCTGGAGTTAGCGGATGGAACAAAGGTCGAAGCAGACGCGGTAGTCTCCAATCTCGATCCCAGAGCAACTTTTGGAACTCTTCTGGAGGAGAAAGTGGTGCCGATGGCAATTCGCACTCATTTGAAAACGCCTATTCCACCAGTTTCTTCCGCGAAAGTTCACTTTGCACTTTCTGAATTGCCGGACTTTCCCGCTCTTGCGGAGATTGAAAATGCGTATAAGGGAAAAATTCTCATCACTCCCAGCATAGAGAAAATCATTCAATCCACTGACGATGCGGTGGCTGGAAAACTGCCCAAGGAGCCTGTTTTAAGTCTTTCCTTTGCCTCTGAATTAGACGAAACAGCCGCTCCTCCAGGAAAACACCTTTTGTCGGTGGATGTGCATTATGTTCCGGTGACCAATGAAGCGGATCAGTGGAATGATGAGAGTTCTCAACTTATTGTCGACCGAGTTGTGGAAACCCTTGAGAAACATAGTCCTGAATTTCGCTCTTGCATCGAAGCTTCCACGGTGATCTCTCCCGGGCATCTACAGAGTCGATTTGGCATTGTCACCGGCCACGGCGGACATCTACCGATGACAGCTGAGTTTCTGGTCGAGCGACGAAGAATGCCTTACTGTGGACAACATACTACTCCGGTGACCAAGCTTTATATGTGCGGTTCCGGCTCTTATCCAGGTAGTGGAGTGTCCGGAGCTCCCGGGCGAA
>JAUIJG010000479.1 GCA_030431355.1 bacterium | reverse complement strand
CCTGAATGACTCCATGTCGCTTTACTCTCTTGCTGGAAGCGTTTCACCGACATGGAGTCATTCAGGTGATGGGCTTGTAGCATTTTGATAGCGACAGTACGGTCCATCACATCCTGGCGGCCTTTGTAGACCACACCCATACCGCCGGTTCCCAGCACCGACTCAATGTCATATTTGCCAGCCAGGCGGGTGCCGATCAGGGGATCCTGGGCTACGGGGACCAACATGCTGTTGTCGTGGGGGCAAGCGGCCACAATGCCAGTGAATTGGCGGTTACATTCCAGGCACACCTTGCGATCAAGGTCTTCGTGTATATGTCCGGTGGAGGAGGTCATGACCAGTATTTCCTTACCTTGCTCTCCAGGTCTTGGGGATTTCTGTCAGAAAGGGGCGAACTGAGTGAACTGAGTTAATTAGCGGGGGTGCAGCCAGGAAAAAGCGAGCTTTTGATATGGCATTAAGCAATATTAATTTACCCGTTGCATGCGGTTAGTAATCAGATCTTATTTTTTATAAGCTTCTTTAGATTAGATACCTGGCAGTTGTTCTATGGAAACGGCTCCGGCTTCCACTTCAATAAACTGGGCATTCTCCAGCCACTTTCTCTCGAAGGCATCCACGTGGGTGGTGGTGATTAAGGTTTGCATGTCCTGATCGCAGGCCTGCATCAGGTGACTCTGACGGCTTAAGTCAAGCTCCGCCAGTACGTCGTCTAAAAGCAACACCGGCGGCTCCATGATATGGTCTTTCACGAGGCTCAGCTCCGCCAGCTTTAAGGATAGAACCAGGCTTCGCTGTTGTCCCTGGCTGGCATAAGCGGTTGCGTCTTTACCGTTGATCAAAAGCTTCAGATCGTCCCTGTGGGGACCCGATAGGCTTTGTTTTCTGACGATCTCTTCCCGGGACCTTTTTTTAAATAGTCGGTAAAGTCTTCGCGCGATATCATTTTCGTCCAACTCCACACCGGCTTGAATAGCGGAGTCCATATCCTCTTCTTCGTCTTCCTCTCTATGATTGAGGAAATACTCCACAGAAAGCTCCTCTAGTTTGCCGGAGATGTTGCTGTGTTCTTTTTTGCACAGGGGAAGAAGGTTCTCCAGGGTTTCCATCCTTTGCTTTACAACCCTGGCTCCCAGGAGAGCGGCTTGCTGGTTCCAGGTTTTCAGCTCTTCCATGTCGGTCGGGCTGGCGCTTCCTTTTTCAAAGAGAGTTTTTAGCAGTCTGTTTTTCTGGGTTATGGTACGGGTGTATTTCGAGAGATCTGCACTATAAGTCCTTTTCAGGGTGCTTCCCAGTTGATCAATCCAGTCTCTTCTATGTTTGGGTCCACCTCTCAAGAGATTGAGGTCTTCGCTTTTGAAGCTGACGGTGACAAAATTGCCGGCTAACTTCCTGGTGGAATTGTATTTGGTGCCGTTAACTTTTATCTTCTTTTCCAGGGCAAATCCGCCGGACTTAAGAACCTTGCTCGAATTCTTTGAGATGGAAACAGATATACTCTCTTCGCCCTGGTGGCTTTGAAAGTCCAACTCTATTTCGAGGCCTGGGGCTCCGGTGGAGATTAATTCGAAATCGTTGGCTGTTCGCGGTGACTTGCCCCTGGAAACGTACTCGATGGCTTCCAGAAGGTTCGTTTTTCCCTGGGCGTTCTTGCCGACTATGATGTTGCGGTTCCCAGAGAATCGAACTTCCTCCTCTCTGTAGTTTCGGAAGTTTTTAATTCGCAATTCTTTTACACGCATGGAAAGCTATTCTCAGGCATGCAGTCTCTCTTCTCTGCCGCTTTTGTTTCGCTCTGAATGATCAGGATCATTATCCGATAAATTATGTCCTGTCTTGAGATCCCCTTCGGGGGTGGAGAAGAATTTGAGGGCTACCTCTTTGTCATTTTGAATCTGTTCGATGAGAGCTTCTTTCGAACCGAATTTTTTCTCTTCTCTTAAATAGTGGTGGAATTCAACTTCCAGGGGTTTGCCGTATAGATCGGGAGATTCGCCTTCTGCTGTGAATAAATGCGCTTCTATCAGGAGTCGCTCTTCTTTTGTGGCTCCCACAAATGTCGGTCTCAACCCGACATTAATCACACAGTTTCTGGTCTCATCCTGGCCGAACCTTGCTCGTCCGGCATAAACTCCCCTGGATGGCAGCATTTGAAATTCGTAGACTTCCAGATTTGCCGTGGGAAATCCGATTGTTTTGCCCCGGCCGTCGCCATGTTTAACGGTTCCGTAGACGGAGAAAGGTCTTCTCAATAGAAGAGCAGCTTCTTTCATGTTGCCTTCCCGGACAAGTTCGCGAATTATCGAACTTGAAACTTCTCTGCCTTCCACTTTCACCATCTCGGCCACATTAACCGTGAAGTCAAGGGATTTCCCCAGCTCTGCCAGCATCTCGGCGTCACCTTCTCTATCTTTGCCGAAATGATGGTTATGCCCCACAGAAATGGATCTGGCTCCTGTGGCTCCCACCAGAACGTTTCTTACATAATCTTCCGGGCTCAGTCTGCAAAGTTCTTCCGTGAAGGATAAAACCAGGGCAAAGTCGATGCCAAGTTTTTCGGCCAGTTCAAGCCTTTTCTCTATCACAGTAAGAAGCATGGGCGACCTGCCCCGGGTGAGAGAGCGGGGATGGTCTTTGAAGGTGACGATTCCTGCTTTTATATTCATTCTCCTGGCATCATCTATGGCTTTCTGAATCACGGAGCAATGGCCGGGGTGGACGCCGTCAAAGAAGCCCAGGGCTATGGCTGACCGGTCCACGAGTTTTTCTGAGATAGTGCAGGATGTTTCGAAAAAAGTTTCCACGGGGAAATTTCTGTCCTCTGGTGTAAAAGATATGCTGGCGGAGCGTCCCAGCCGGGCTGTCAAGCCAGTCTATCAAGCAAGATGGAATCTAAAAACGTTCTTCAGAACACCTTAATCCATTTCGATAAGAATACCTGAAGATCATTTATGTATTGTAAACCAGAGGGCTATCAGCGATAAAGGATCGCTATACTCGATATGTCAAACTCTTAACCCGCTTGAATCCACAGAAGAAGCGGCTTTCCATAGCGGAATATGATAAAATCTGGCGGTGAATTAAAGCAGGCATAGAAGCGATCTCTTGAGGTCCTGGCTTTGAGAGCAGGCGTTTCGCTTTCCTGCCTGTAGTCCTTTTAAAAGTCTACAGAACAGAGGGTCTCATTCGAGAATCCTATCCGAGGAAACATGTCAAAGGAAGAAGTTGGAACAATGACCACAAACGCAGACAGCGTACCTGAAGAGCCAGATAACCAGAAAAAAGATTACGATGCTTCGGCGATTGATGTCCTGGAAGGACTCGAGGCTGTCCGTAAAAGACCTGGGATGTACATCGGTAGCACTGGCCCCCGGGGGCTTCATCACCTTGTCTGGGAAATTGTCGACAATGCTGTGGATGAGGCTTTAGCTGGTTACTGCGATACCATTCATGTGACTGTCAACGAAGATGGTTCCGTTACCGTCACCGACAATGGGCGGGGTATTCCGGTAGATGTGGTTAAGAAGACCGGCAAAAGCGCGGTTGAGACGGTATTTACCGTCCTCCATGCCGGTGGTAAATTCGGTGGCGGCGGCTATAAAGTATCCGGTGGTCTTCACGGTGTAGGAGCTTCTGTTGTTAACGCGCTCTCCACCAAGCTTGAAGTTGAAGTTTCGAGGGACAAGAAGGTATATCGTCAGGTCTACGCCCGGGGTGTATCCGAGGGGGGACTCGATGTTGTCGGTACTTCTGATTCAGCCGGCACAAAGGTTACCTTCTGGCCGGACAACGAAATCTTCCACGATTTCAATGAAGAAGGCGAAAGAATCAA
>JAUIJG010000027.1 GCA_030431355.1 bacterium | reverse complement strand
CATGAGCTTCGAGCCTGGTGAAGCCGGTGCCAAAGGGCGCGGAAAAGGATCCAAGAAAGAACGCGAGAAACATCAACGGACCGAACGCGCCGAAAGAACAGAACGTCCAATGGCTCCATCAGTACCAATCCGAGTAGCCGCTCCATCCATGCGCGCCACTCCCCCAAGACCTCCAAAATCCCACCGACATTCCCAGGTCAAAAAGGAACAGAAGAAGGAAGAGGAGAAGCAAAAAGAGATAGCCGCCCAGGAGCTTGATGTTCCAAAAGTGGTTACCCTGACCAGAAATCTCACCGTGCAAGAATTGGCTGAAGCCATGAAGTTGCCGGTTACCGAGATCATCAAACACCTCTTTACCAAAGGAATCATGAGAACCGTCAACCAGCTGGTTGAACTGGAACTGGCCAAAGAGATGGCCACGGAACTCGAGTATGAAATTCTCACCGAAGAGAAGGTGGAAGAGAAACCGGAAGAGAAAGAAGAAGCTCAAGCAGACGATGAAAACCTGATCAACAGACCCCCTGTTGTCACCATCATGGGTCACGTCGACCACGGTAAAACAAGTTTGCTGGATGCCATAAGACAGGCCAAATTCAAAATCACAGACGAAGAAGCAGGTGGAATCACGCAGCACATAGGTGCTTACCACGTGGAAGTGGAGCATGAAGAAGGACTTAAACAGATTGTCTTTCTAGATACTCCCGGCCACGAAGCCTTTACTGCAATGCGAGCCCGGGGAGCTAAATCCACGGACATAGCCATTCTCGTGGTGGCGGCCGATGACGGAGTCATGCCCCAGACGAAAGAAGCCATCGATCACGCCAAAGCGGCCAAAGTACCTATTATAGTAGCGGTAAACAAAATCGATCTTCCTGGAGCAGAGCCTGAAAGGGTTCTGACCCAGTTGATGGAACATGACCTTCTGGCGGAATCTTTTGGCGGTGATACTGTAACAGTTAACGTATCAGCCAAGAAGAAAACCGGTCTTGATGATCTGCTCGACATGATCCTTCTGGTGGCAGACTTGCAAGATCTGAAAGCCAATCCGGAGAAACCAGCCGAAGGAGTCATCGTAGAAGCAGAACTTTCGCGAGGTAAAGGTGCGGTGGCCACTGCCCTGGTGCAAAACGGCACCTTAAGAGAAGGCGACCTTTTGGTTGTGGGAAGCACCAGCGGTCGTGTGAGAGCACTGTTCGATGACCGAGGCAACAGAGTTAAAGCTGCCGGCCCCAGTATGCCGGTGGAAGTTCTTGGACTCGATAGCGTCCCCCAGGCGGGCGATCCGTTCGAAGTAGTGGAAGACATGCAGGAGATGAAGGGTCTGGTGGAAGACCGCCAGGAAGAATCCGGTCCTCGTCGCATGCACCACGTCACCCTGGAATCACTTCACGACATGCTCGAAAGCGGCGAAGTGAAAGAGCTGAATGTCATAGTCAAAGCCGACGTTCAAGGTACAGCCGAAGCAATTGCCGACTCGGTTATAAAACTGAGCGACGAGAATGTGCAAGTTAGAGTGCTGCGGGCCGCATCCGGAAATATTTCCGAGAACGACGTCAACCTGGCCACCTCATCCGATGCAATCATCATCGGATTTAACGCCCAGGCGGATCCCAACGCAAGAGCAATCGCCGACACAAACGAAATCGACATTCGCTCCTACAGCATCATCTATCAGATCACTGAAGATATCACCAAAGCTATCCAGGGTCTGCTAGAGCCGATTAGAGAAGAAGTCAAACTTGGAACTGCCGAGATAAGACAGGTCTTCAAAGTTGGAAAAGGTACGATGATTGCCGGTTGCATGGTGCAAGAAGGCAAGATCCAACGTGGATGCATAGTCCGTATCGAAAGAGAAGGCCAGCAAATCTACGACGGAAAAATCGACACCCTGAAACGCTTCAAAGATGATGTTAGAGAAGTCGCTCAAGGTTTTGAATGTGGTATGAGCTTTGAAAAATTCACCGGCATAGAAGAAGGTGACAAAGTTCACGCCTACATAATCAAAGAAACCAAACGAGGAGAATGAGGCCGAGTACCTTTTTTCCACTATCAACGAGGTGACATACCATGGCCATACAACGTTCACTGAGGGTTTCGCAATCTATAAAGCGCGAACTGGCAGCCATGCTGGTCAAAGACATAAAAGATGATCGGATAGCCGGACTTGTCTCTATTGTTGATGTGGAATGTACTGCTGATTGCCGCTCGGCAAAAGTGTTCGTTTCGGTTTACGGAGATGAAACGGCCCAGAACGGAACCATGGAAGCGCTGAATGAAAACATCGGCGTAATCCGTGGCGAAATCTGCAGAAGATTGCGGTTGAGATTTGCCCCTGAACTCCAGTTCAAACTCGATAAATCCCTGGAGCGCGGCGCGAAAGTATCTGAGATTCTCGGCAAAATCGCCCGGGGAGAAGTCTAGCTTCTTTCATGATCGGCTTCCTCAATCTAATCAAACCCGGTGGCATAACTTCCCACGATCTTGTCAATCGAGTTCGCAGGATCACAGGCTTAAAGCAGGTCGGCCACGCCGGAACGCTGGATCCCCTGGCCACCGGAGTTATGGTTGTCGGTCTCAGCAAGGCATGTAGACTGCTGCAGTTTCTGCCCGATGATAAATGTTATCTGGCCGAGATCTTGCTGGGGACTCGAACAGATACCGATGACATAGAAGGAGCAGTGCTGGAGAAGGTAGATCTACCCGAGCTAAACAGCGCGGATCTTGAAGGACGGCTGCAGAAATTTGTCGGCAAGCAGATTCAGGTGCCACCTATATACAGCGCTATCAAACAAGGTGGCATGAAAATGTATGAGCTGGCCAGAAAAGGTCAGGCTCCCCGGGAGATAAAAGGGCGTGAAATCGAGATCTTCAGAATCGAGTTTATCTCCTATGAAGCTCCTCTGGTTAAAGTAAGAATTGATTGTTCTAAGGGAACGTATATACGATCGATAGCTCGCGACCTCGGCAATCAACTTTCCGTGGGCGGATGCTTGCACTCCCTGGTTCGGGAAAGGTCCGGAAAATTTCTTATAGAAAAAGCTTACTCCCTGGAAGAGCTGGAAGAAAAAGGGCATGAGCACTGCCTTGTAAGCCCCCAGGATGCTCTTTCTTTAGAGGCGATTGCGGTGGACCGTCCCCTGGCAAAACGTATTGCAAACGGTCAAAAGATTGCTTTCTCTGACTTTGCTCCCGGGACAGTTCCCGATGAACCCAGGCTTTTCATCTCCTGCGAAGACAAACCGGTTGCGCTTATGAAAAGACTGGATTCACCTCATCTGGGACCAGAAGTGGTTTTAAGCAATGCAAACCAATTTTAGTCGAGCCCAGATATTCAATCTGATTCTTCTGATCGAAGCACTTGTCCTGGTGCTTGCCACAGCATGGAGCCATCTGGCCGGATTGGAGCTTCTGCCACTTTTAGAGAAGGTGGAGCCTTTGCCTATTCTCGCCGGCCTAATAGCTGGCGTACTTTTAAGTGCCAGCAGCATACTGCTGGTGCTTCTCTCTAGAAAGAACAAAACCCAGGCCACCTGGCTCTCCAACTACCTGGAGATGGTAACCGAAGTAATGGTTCCAATATTTTCTAAATTCAGGTTGGGAGATATCGTTCTGGTCGCTCTAGCTTCAGGCTTCTGTGAAGAGGTTTTCTATCGAGGCGTGTTGCAAAATCAATTCGGACTTTTCGTGGCTAGCCTGATTTTTGCTTTCTGTCACTTTGCCGGTAAGAAGTACTTTTTCTATGTCATCTGGGCTGGCCTGGCCGGCGCATTCTTCGGCTGGGGATTGATTATCACGGGCAGCCTCTGGCCTCCTATAGTTGCTCATATAACCAACAACTTTCTCAGCCTCGCATACTTACGCTTCAAATTCTCCGGCAGTGGCGAGAACCAGGAGACGGATTAAAGGTCAAAAGAAAGAGGAAGATTCGATTGAACCTTCCTCTTGCAACCTTGGTTAACTCTGAGAGATTAACGACGTTTTGCTGTCTTCTTACGAGCAGTAGTTTTCTTAGCAGTGGTCTTTTTAGCGGTTGTCTTTTTAGCTGTTGTTTTTTTTGCAGCAGCTTTCTTAGCGGGTTTTGCTTTTGTAGCTTTAGCTTTGGATTTAGCAGCAGCTTTAGGTTTAGCAGCAGCTTTCTTCTTGGGCTTAGCAGCAGGAGCAGCAGCCGATACGGTTTCAGCCAGTTTGGGGAGCTTTTTCTTACCATTAACAATGGTTTTCAGTTCCTGACCAGCTCTGAATACGGGCACTTTAGCCGCGGGGATTTTGAGCTTCTGATCGGGGTTTTGAGGATTTACGCCCATGCGAGACTGTCTTTGTCTGCGCTCGAATGTACCGAATCCAACCAGTGTAACTCTGTCACCTTTAGCCATTGCCTGGGTGAGGTTGTGTAAAACTGCAGCCACGGTGTTGTGGACATCAAGCTTGGTTTGACCAGTGGCTTTTGCAATTTCGTTTACAAGTTCTGCTTTGTTCATTACTTAAATTCCTAAATATATAGACAGCTTTGTCGGAGACAAAATAGCCTTTTTAAAGGCCAAAAACTGTGTGATACTACCACCGTAACTACAAGAGTTCAAGAGGGTCTTCAAGGATAATTTCAATTTGTGGTAGATTGTCTTCCTATGAAAGAACGCGACACAATAGCTGCAATATCGACTCCTGCGGGCTCCGGCGCCATCGCGGTGGTCCGCATTTCGGGTCCGGAAACGTATAAAATTCTTGAACAAATATTTTCTACTTCATCAAAACAATTCAAAAAAACAGACCTTCGAAGTGCGGGAAGCCATAAGGCTATCCATGGATATATATACGACCCGAAAAGCAATGAACTGGTAGATGAAGTTGTGGCGATCCTCTATCAAGAGCCTAATACCTATACAGGCGATGATCTTGCTGAAATAAACTGTCACGGAAGTCCTCTTATTAGCAGAGAGTTGCTCGCCCTGATTTTAGAGAACGGCGCAAGATTGGCTCAGCCAGGGGAGTTTACTAAACGGGCTTTTCTCTCCGGCAAGATGGATCTTACCCAGGCTGAATCAGTGCTCGATCTAATCCAGGCAAAAACCGGCCGCCAGAGTCGTCTTGCAATCTCGGCTCTGGAAGGGCATCTGGGGCGCAAGATAACCGAGATTAGAAATCAGTTGATGGAACTCCTTTCAAAACTAATTGCTGGAATCGACTTCCCCGAAGAGGTAGGTGAGCTGCCTAGAGACGATATAGAATTGATTGGAAGCGCGGCGGCAGAAAAATTGGAGAAACTCTCCCGAACCACTCGCTCAGGAAGATTCCTGAGGGAAGGGCTGAAGCTTTCTCTTGTGGGTAGACCAAACGCAGGCAAATCAAGCCTTCTCAATCAGCTGCTCTCTTTCGAAAGAGCGATAGTCTCCGACACCCCCGGAACCACTAGAGATTCCATAGAAGAACCCCTGGATTTAAACGGCATCCCGGTTATTCTTGTGGACACTGCCGGCATTCGAATTACCGAAGATTCAATAGAGAAAGCTGGTATTGAGCGTACTACCAGGGCGATTAGAGAAAGCGATCTCACCCTTTTCATAGTCGACTCCACCATTCCTTTTGAAGAGCCGGAAGAAAAGATTCTGGAGTTAATCGGTGAAGCTCCCTACATAAAAGTATTCAACAAAATTGACCTGACCGAAAAAAGAAATATCCAAACTGATGGAAGCGATGATAGCGCAGCCCATGTCTTTATCTCCGCGGTTACTGGAGAAGGAGTGAACGACCTTTCCAACCGGATAGAAGGGTGGGTTCTGAAAGACAATTCCTTAAAAGAGGCCGGAGGCTCCTTAAACCAGAGACAGGGAGAACTATGTAGAGCAGCCATAAAATCACTCAACCATATGGTCGAGTCATCCCGGGCAGGAATGCTGGAAGACTGTATAGCCACGGATTTGAAAGAGGCTATTCACGCCCTTTCGGAAGCCTGCGGCGACGAGGTAACCGAGGAGGTTATCACCGAAGTATTCTCCCGTTTCTGTATAGGTAAGTAAGTTTACGATTATGCTCTGGCGAAGAAAAAAAATTCCTGCTTTATATATAGGTATTGAAATCGAGGTCGAGAATGGCTTGTCTTAGCTCGGAAGACAGAGATCAAATCAGCGCTTTTGAAATCTCTCCTTCCACAAAGTGCTTGAGTACGGAAACATACCCGGATCAGGTCTATCAGTATTTTCGCTGGTCGGTCAGCTGCGGACAGCGAAAGATCGAAAGTGCTCCAGCCGATACGAACGGAAAAGAAGAGCTTATTGAAGACGGCTATCTTCTCTTCAGAAAACCCCGGGACGAAGTCAAGCTATTAATAAGACAGCTTGAGGCTCTTCGCGACAGAGAGAGCGAAGTTGTTATTTTTGAACCGGCAGAACCATCCTTTGATCTAAAGATACTGAGACCGGACAATGAAGAAGAAGGTTTAAAAGTCTTCCTCTTCGTGGACGAAAGCAGCGTGGAGACAGGAATAAGCCGCTGGGATGCCATTGGAATCCGTTACTTTACCGACGATGAAAAGCTAACTCTGTTCATAAACGAACTAAAATCAGAGTTCAACTGCTAAAATTTCTCCGTCCAGGGCAGTTTGTAGATGCCCTTCGCAAGAGGAATTTATTATGTCTAAAGTAGAAACACCCGTTGTTGTAACTCTTCCCGATGGAGCCCAAAAGGAGCTGCAGGAAGGACAAACCGCGGCGGATCTGGCCAAGTCTATCAGTGAAGGGCTTTTTAGAAACTGTGTGGGTGCCCTGATCAACGAAGATATCAAAGACCTTTACACCCCTTTGCAAACCGGAGACAAAGTAAAACTCCTCACTCCCAAAGACGAAGAATCCCTGGAGTTGCTTCGGCACTCCACCGCCCATGTGATGGCTGAAGCAGTTCAATCAGTCTTTCCCAAAGCCAAAATTGCCATCGGACCGACCATCAAAGACGGCTTCTACTACGACTTCGAAATACCGGATCACACGCTATCCACAGAAGATCTGGAAAAGATCGAAGCCAAGATGAAAGAGATAGCTAAGCAAAATCAACAGATTGTTCGTTTCGATATCCCCGATGTGGACTATCAACTGGAAGAGTTTAAAAAAGAAGGTGAGAAGTTCAAAGCAGAGCTTCTGGAAGAACACAGGGATCATAATCCCACCCTCTATCTGATGAAAGACAAAGACGGCAACGTCATTTGGAATGACCTCTGCGCCGGTCCCCATCTTCCTTCCACAAAACACATCAAAGCCTTTAAGCTTCTCAAAGTATCCGGCTCCTACTGGAGAGGAGACGAAAACAAAGAGAATCTGCAGAGAGTTTACGCCACAGCCTGGTGGTCAAAGAACGACCTGGAAGATTATTTGAAGCGCCTGGAAGAGGCAGAGAAAAGAGACCACCGCAAACTATCCAAACAGCTCGATCTCTTTTCCATCCATGAGGAGGTTGGTCCCGGACTTATTTTCTGGCATCCAAACCTAGCCACTGTTCGTGACACTATTGAAGATTACTGGAGAAGAGAGCATCGGAAACGGGGTTATCAGTTTGTCTATACCCCCCATGTGGCCAGTGAAGATCTTTATAAGATAAGCGGACACTTAGAGAACTATTCGGAGAACATGTACGCTCCCATGGACATCGATGAGCATCCTTATCGATGCAAACCGATGAACTGTCCGGGTCATATTATGATCTACAAGACCAAGTTGCGCAGCTACAGAGACCTGCCTCTTAGATACGCGGAGCTAGGTACCGTCTACCGTTACGAAAGATCTGGTGTCTTGCACGGAATGCTCCGGGTGCGCGGATTCACCCAGGACGACTCCCATATTTTCTGCACGCCGGAACAGCTGAAAGGCGAGATCGACGGCATCTTAGATTTGATCGACAGCCTGATGACCACCTTCGGTTACACCTATAAATGCTATCTCTCCACACGACCAGAAAAATATCTGGGCACCGATGAAGAATGGAAAATGGCTACCTCCGGTCTCGAAGACGCCATGAAAGATCGCGGAATCGACTATGAAGTTGACGAAGGCGGTGGTGTGTTTTACGCGCCCAAGATAGACGTCAAATTGTTTGACGCCATAGGTAGAGAATGGCAGGGTCCCACTATTCAGGTAGACCTCAACCTGCCGCGCAGATTTGACGTGAGCTACATAGGCGAAGACGGCGAGAAACACCGAGCAATCATGATTCACCGTGCCGTTCTCGGTTCTATGGAGCGTTTTGTCGGCGGCTTGATTGAACACTACGCAGGAGCATTCCCTCTCTGGCTCGCTCCTACCCAGGTGCTTGTTCTACCGATCTCAGACAGGCATCAAGAGTTTGCCGCCAAAGTCCATGAGCGCCTGAGAGAAAATGATATCCGTGCCGAAATTGATAATCGCTCCGAGACCATCAATTATCGAATTCGCGAAGCCCAGGTGCAACAGGTACCTTACATGGTTGTAATCGGCGACAAGGAAGAAGAGCAGGGGAAAGTCGCTCTTCGCCATCGCCGGGACGGTCAGGTGGGAATCATCTCGGTGGATGAACTGGAAGAAGAGCTGAAATCAAAAGATTAACGCCATGAGTATCGAACTTGATGGCCTCAATCTCAGCCTGGAAGACACAGCCAAAATCGCTCGAAGAAACCTGAAAGTCTCTATACATCCCGATGCGCTGGTCCGGGTTGAAGACAGTTTCAACCTGGTCCAGAAATTAATCAAGGAAGATAGGGTCATATACGGTGTATCCGTCGGTGTCGGTGAACTCGACTGTGTTGACATCTCAAAAGAGGAACAAAAGAATCACCAGGAGAATATGATCCTTGCCCACGCTTGCGGTGTGGGTCCCTCCATGGAAACAGACCAGGCAAGGGCCATGATGGTGGCCCGGCTGAACAACTTTCTCCGGGGCAAAAGTGGAGCTTCCCCCGATCTGATTCGCCAAATGGTATCAGTGCTCAACTGCGAACTTGCGGTGGCGGCACCCCTTTTAGGATCGATCGGCTCTTCCGATCTTGTGCCGCTCTCCCATATGGCCGCAGCGCTAATAGGCGAAGGAGAGTTCATAACCCCGGCAGGTATTCGTCCGGCCAGGCAAGTATTGAATGAGAACGGCATCGAACCACATAAACCGGTGGGAAGAGACGGACTAGCTCTTATCAACGGACTGGCCCAGAGCCTCGGTCTCTCCTGTCTGGTGCTTGAAGATCTCAAGGAAGTAGTAAACATCTCCATGGCCGCGGCCCATCTAAACGGAGAGCTGGTAAGTCCGGGATATTTAGCCAACCAGTACGAATTTATCAAATTGAAAAATCATCGCTCCCTGGACCTTCTTACAGAAACCCTGATGAAATTCACGGAACCCACCGATGATAGCCTTGTCCGTTCTCCACTCTCAATCCGCTATTCGATAACTGTGTTTGCCTCACTTCTGGACGCGCTGTTGGGAGCTATTGAAGCGATTGAAGAGGAACTGAATGCGGTATCAGACAATCCGATAATAAACGCGGACGGTAGCTACACAAACAACTCAATGAATACATCCGGAGCCAGGATTTCATTTGCCCTGGACGCGCTCTCCCAGGTCGTCGCCACTTCTTGCCTTGCGACAGAAAGAAGAATTGGACAGCTCACGGTGCGAGAACCGATTAATGATCTGCCACCTTATATGACCCACAAAAGCCAGGATCCAGGCTCTAATTATGGACTGATGATCGCCCACTATACAGCCGCATCCCTGGCGCTGGAAGTAAGAGCCCGATCTCATTCCCGCAGCGTGCAGTCTGTTCCGGCTGGTGGCAAATTCGAAGACTTCAATGCCAATGCGGGAAATTGCGCCATTCATCTAGTCTGGCTTTGCCAGATGTATGAATACCTCACCGCCATAGAATTGCTAACCACATTACAGGGTTATGACATAACCGACAAATCGATTCCGACCGGATTCAAAGAACTATACCAGTCGGTGAGAGAACAAATTCCGACCCTGGTTGAAAATCGTCTATTAAGTAACGACATCAAAAGACTGGCGGCGATGATCAAAGAGCGGTCGATAAAAGCCCCGGCGATTCTACCTATTTAGTTTGTTTATTTCCATTTCAAATAGAAGTAAAATACTTTCATGTCTTCCAAATCTCTTTTTTTCCGCACGGTCTTATCACTCTCCCTTCTGGGGATGATTTACGCCGGCGAAGTACAATCATCCGAAAGTCATAAACCTTCTTCCGTACCAGAAAAGAACGGAGCCCGGGCGAATAAGTCGCCAAGGCTGATTGTACCTGTGACCAAAGAGTCTCTAAAAAAATCTGCTCCTGATCAAGATATGCAGGATGCAATGGACGGTTATGAAGAACTACCGCCCTGGGGCTATGAACCCAGAGCCGAAGACGAGCGCAGCAAGAGAGGAAAGTCCCTCTATCTGAAAAACAACTGCCAGCAATGCCATTCTATTTTCGGCAAAGGTGGAGAGGTGGGCCCACCCCTTGATGGAATAGGTAGCCACCGTGGCCCGGAATGGCTCCTTGCCAGATTGCTTGATCCAAAAGAACAGATGAAGAAATTCGCCCATGTATTTGGCAACAGACCGAATGTAATGCCTCATCCTGCACTCGATAAACAAGATGCTTCTTTGATAGTTGACTATATTCTCACCCTTCCGGAACCGAAAGAGGGCTATCTAGTGGCAAGCCACAAAGCAAGCCTGCCCCGGTCGAAAAAATCAGATAAGAATGCCTTGATCAAAGAGGATATAGACAGCGCCATCCATGGAGCCAAACTCTTCTATCAGATGCAATGTTACACCTGCCATTCCACCGATGGCTCCAGAGATCGTTTCGGACCGGACTTAGCCGGTCTTGGCTCGGAAACCCGGGCTGACGCGCTCAAGAAATTCCTGCGGCGATCTATAAAGTCATCTTTGATGAAAGCCCAGGCGGCAAAACTTTCGGACAAAGACTTGAACGACCTGAAAGCTTTCCTGATGACTATCCCGTCAGCCGACTATAAAAATTAGCCCAGCCAAATCTGAACTTAGTCTTCGTTGAGCCAGAGATCTCTGGCAGCTTTGATGGCAGAACGAACTTTCCTGGATTCCTTCGCTTCCGGAATGACAAAACTCAAACCATCGGCTAACCAAATCGCCAGCTCCGGGTTATTGACATGGTAATAAACGTTCCGACCTTCTCGCCTCTCGGCAAGAATCTGGTGGGCCCGCAAAACGGCAAGGTGCTGAGACACAGTGGCCGGTCTCAGTCCCACCCTCTCTTGAATCTCGCCTACCCGAAGCTCGCCCTCCCTTAGTTCTTCAACTATTCGAATACGGTAGGGGTTGGAGAGCACGCCTAGAAGTTTGGCCAGTTGATTGGTGGCTACTTGTCGGTAAGGCATAAAAATGGGTCCTGAATAAGTTTCAAACTTTCATACATGTCCATTATAGAACATATACTCTGATATTCAAAAATCCAGGATAGAAGAGATCTATATTTCTCCGGTCACGGTTTGAAAAGCAGCCAGAGCTTTTAAGTACTGCCCCAACATATCAATTCTCTTTTCCTGGGTCTCTGCTCGATCTCGCTCCCGTCTGTTGACAAGGAAGAGACTGGAATCGCCCAGGCTAAAGCGCTGCCGTTCACCCGACTCCACCGCTCTTGCTCTCTCCAATTCTTCGCCCGCCTGGACGAATCTATCATAAGCCGCATTAAGCTCAGAGGCACTGTCTTTCACTTCAAGAGTTATCTTTCTTTTGAGGAGTTGCTCCTCCAAATCCAACTTCGTGAGGTCAAGTTTAGCCTGACGGATCAAACCTCTAGCTTTTCTTTGCCTCAATGGAACACTCATTTTGACACCACCGGTGAAGACATTTCGAATGCCATTAACACCGGTGTCATATCCCTGGCGATAAATCAAATCAACTTTTGGCAGCATCATATTCTTAGCCACCTTCAAATCCACGTTCAAAATCTCCCGCTGAATAGCGATGGCGGCAAGCTCAGGTCTTACAGCCAATGCCCTGGCTATGCCGGCTTCGATGGCACTCTCTTCAAGGCGAGCCGGATCAATCTGCAAGTTGGACAGGTTGTCTTGCGTAAGAATGGGAGGAGAATCATTTCGATTACTCCAAAGATAGAGACTGAGCTTGAATCCATAACTGGCGATCTCACGCTCTAATTTTAGCGCCAGCCCTCTGCGACGCCGGATCTCCTTTTCCGCCTCGGCAATCATCAGAGCAGGCAAATCTCCATCATTTACCCTTCTTCTAACGAGGCTCTCCCGGTCGATACTCAGTTTCAACAGTTCGTTTATAACCTCTAGCTTCCGATGAGCCACTCGCCAGTTCCAATAGGCTACGGAAGCTTCATACAAAATATTCATCCGGGAGAGATTGAGATTGACCCCGGCCAGGGGTTGTCCAAGCTTAGTTTTCTGCTCTTTTGCCCTCTCTGGATTGACAATAAAATTACGCAAGAGCGGAATAATAGCACCACCACTATATTCTCCGGAGCGACCCGTTTGAAGAATAGGACTTGAAGCATCGTTTGGGTTGACACGGTATTCAGCGAAGAGCTGAATACCGGATCGTGTCGGCAATATGACTCGTGCTTCGTTGTGAACAGCGTTCTTGAACTCACCGGTTTTGGTGATATCTTGAATGCGCTTGTACTCATTAACAGACTGCATAACAGGATCAAAAGCGCCTTGCGCTTCAAGGGTCTTTGCTTCAGCTTTGTCTATCTCAACTTTGCCTTGCAAGAGCTTGGGGTAGTGAGTGTCGACAATACAAAGAGTATCTTCCAGAGTAATACGTGCTTTCTCTTCAAAGGCTTTTTCAGGTCGGCTTTTGGGAACTGAAACAACTTTAGTCTCTTTAATAGCTCTATCCGTATCATCCTGGAAAAGATTGATCGGCCTGAAGATAGACTTCGAGTTCTTCTTATCATCCGACGAGACGGCAAATGCAGGCTCTGTGGAATAAAAAAGGGCAAGGGTGAGTGATCCGCAAAAGCAGAGAATTCTAGAAAGAAAGGGTAGTATTCCAAACGTGAACTTCATTTTGTATTTCTTTTCACATCTCCGCTAATGCCCTTCATCTCCGACTTGTCCAGGCTGGGCGGGAAAGCATTAAATTGACGCCAGAGTTCAAATCCTAGCGATACCGTATTTAGCATCACCCAACCATGTACTTCCGAACCCGGACGCAGGAAGCGCGTGCTCGGCCAGGGCTCATCCTGGTGCTTTTCGACCGCTTCCAGGTCAGGGACCACTATTATCCTGAAACTACCAGTGCCATCATCCACCGCGTCCACGACTTTCACTTTTCCGGCAAAAGTACCCACCGCCACGGAAGGCCATCCGGTAAACTGAACCGCCGGCCAACCGGCAAACTGTAGACGAACATGTCTGCCAGGAGACACTAGAGGAGCATCGTTACCGGTAACTATCAACTCGGCGGCAAGATCATTCGTTTCAGATGCGATGATAGCCATCTGCGAACCGGCTTTCACAGTCTCTCCAGCACCAGCTTTGAAGAGCCTCACTATACGACCGGAACAGGGGGATCGCAACAACCGCTGACCGACCCGGCTCTCCAGATGACTCATCTCAATGTTCAAAATCTGGATCTCACTTTCAGTGTAAGCCACAGTCTCTTTGGCTGTGTTCATGGCCGCGCTTATAGAATTTATTTTGGCTTTGGTCTCCGCATCTATCTTCGAGACTTCCAAATCGGCAACCTTAGTCTCTTTCTGGGCTACATCAAGGTTGGCGATTGCTCTCTCCAACTCCGTTTTAGTTTTGACCAGGGTTTGCTCGGCAAGTTCGAAATCCCGCTTGGAGCGCAGACCTTTGTCAAACAATGACTTTCTCCGCTCAAAATTAAGCTCGGCGGTCTTCACGTTCTGCTGAGCCAAAGTAACAGCCTGTTGGGCAGCTCTCAATCTATCCTTTGCCTGGGACTGCTTCTGGGTGGTGGAAGCCACCGAAGCTTCTCTGGATAACTTCAGATTCTCAATCTGGGCCAGATACGCTTTAACTTTCTCCGAGGCCGCATCTTTCTTTGCCGAAAGAGCCTCCTTTCGATCAACCAGCTGTTTCATCTGGTTGGGAGCAAGAAACTTTGGGTCCACTTCAGCCAACTGTACTATGGGGTCGCCTTTGTATACGGTCTGGCCATCCCGAATAAACCATTTTTCAATTCGACCTGGAATTGGTGCTTCCAGATGCTGTGGTCTCTCCATCGGAGAAAATATTATTACCTTGCCGCGACCGCTAATAGACTGCTGCCAGGGAACAAATGCAAGACAACAGGCGGTAACAAAAACGAGGGAGAGACAGCAAACCGCTATAATCACGAGACTGTTAGGGACTCTTATCATAGAAAGAGCTTCGCTGCGGTAAGTCCCGACAAATGGCTTTCTTATCTCTGGTCGCTCTATGTGAGACACATAGCGACCGGTGGCAGGACCAAGTTCAGCATCAATGGATTCCTGGCCTGAGCCTCGGAAATCCGGCTCTTGCTTCAATCTTCTCTCTATGGAAGTATCTTTTTCCGGCAATACGCGTCTCTCTTCGGCGTTGCCCGAATCAGCTGCTTCAAAATTCTCTTTATCCAACTCTTTCATATCCTTACTTCCAAAAGATAATAATGCCGATTGCAGGAGATCACTGAATGGGTTTTCTGCCCAATTTTTTCCACTCTATGTGATGGGAAAACAACGAAGCGAAAGCACTATTCTCATCATCGATCAAAACTTCCGGCTCGCCTATCTCGATGATTCTGCCAGCATCAAGAACGCTTACAGAATCGCACTCAAGAATTGTCTGAATATCGTGGGAGATGTTAATCACCGTCCATGGATTCGATCTGTCGTAAATCGCTCTCATTATCTCTAACTTTCTATGTTCATCGATTCCTGTGAATGCTTCATCAAGGATGAGAACCTGTGGTCTTTCAACAATCGCTCGAGCGATCAAAATTCTCTGCATCTGCCCGCGGGAGAGATTCCTACCGGAGCTTACCAACTCTGTCTTCAAACCATCTTTGAATTTGACCATGTCTCTATCAAGTTGAGTAACTGACAACGCCCAGACAACATCGGTATAACTGACAAAGTCCCTGCCAATCGTTATATTCTCTTCTATGGTTCCTTCAAAAATTTCATTGGCGTCACTAACAAGAGCCACATGTTTTCGCAGATTCTTGAGTGAAATATCGGAGACGTCGACCTTATCCAATTGAATACTACCGTGTGAAGGTGACTGCAATCGACAGATTAGTGCAGCAAGTGTCGACTTACCACAACCGCTCTTGCCCACAAGCGCCATCCTTTCCTCGGGTTTTACGCTTAAATCCAGATCGTTGAATATGTCTACATCCTCAGCATAAGAAAAGTGCAAACCCTTGACCGTAACAGAAGTGCCATGATCCGGCCACTTCACATCGAGACCTTGATGGCGCTCGGTGGGAAGATCAATAACATGACCGACTTTATGCAATCCGGTGACGAGGTCGAAATAAGTCTCGATACTCCGGATTAGCTTATCTACGGAAGAGAGAACTACCACAACTATGATCTCCGCTGCCACCAATTGGCCCAGAGTCAACTGCCTCTCTATTACAAGAAATCCACCGATTCCCAGAATTCCTGCGTTGGCAAAAGCCTGGAATAGATAAGAACCTATCGACTGCCTCAAAATAACAGCGAAGTGGGAACGGCGAGCTTGAATGTACTGAACCACCAAAAGATCTGTCTTCTTCATTAAATAGACTGGAATGCTGCACATTTTAAAGCTGGTTTCACAACGAGCAAGCTCCTCCAGCCATTCAGCTACTCGATACTTTTCTCTGGATTCACTAATGCTCGTATCAATGCCACCACGACCCAGCCCGAAAATGATCACGATCAGACAAAACACAATCACGAGGTCAAAAACCAGCAAGATAGGACTGTAGAACGCCATCAGAATAAGTCCGATCAAAACCTGCAAGAAAGCTGACGGTACATCAAGCAATAACTTGGCCCAGGACTTCTGAATGTTTATGACGTCGAAGAAGCGGTTAACCAGCTCCGGCATATATTCTTCAGATAAAACAACATGTTCTATGCGAGGAATTCTGCGCCCCAGCTTCAAAGCGACTTCGGCAAAGGTCTGCTGCTGAATAGTCTCGACTAGAGCCAGCTTCAACACCCTCAAAAATCCAGTAATCAACAATCCCCCGAAGAGAAGCAAAGTTAGAATAACCAGCGGTTGAATGAACATTCCCGCAGCGATGGTGTTCACTAGAGCCTGGGCAGCAAGCGGAACTGCAAGGGAGAGGAGTCCGGTCAAAAAAGTATAAGAGAGAAGGACTAGTAGGGTGCGGTCATGCTCTCTGGCAAGGGCGAAGAACCGGGATACTGGCTCCGGATGGTCCACATGAAATCCAGCTTCCCTTGAAGTAGAACGGTCCAAACTGCGTGTCATCAAAGAAGACCTCGGAAGACATTATCGAACTTGAGTTCATGAGCCATTATACCAACACCTCTATGGTTTCGCATCTCTGAATATATGAATAATTGCACAAACCCAATTTCTCTGGTAAGCGTACTCTCGGACGATTCACGCCCGTCCAGCTAACTTATTTTACAGGAGTTGTGTGACGCTTGCGCGAACTTCTTTATGAGGAGCGCCCACGCTAAAGGGCCTCCGCACCAAGCTTCTTCAGGTCTTCATCCAGATTCAGCAACTCTTTTTGATACTCCGGCTCATGGGCATCGATCCAGCTGGCGATGGCACTTACCGTGCCAGGCTTGATGTATTTCGTCTCCAGAAGGAGATGGCTGAGATGCTGCATCCATCTCAAAGTTTGATCATCGGAGCTGATAACCCCCAACAATTTAGTCACCCGCTTCGGAACCACACATTTATCTTTGCTCCCCTGCAATATCAGAAGCGGAATACCCGGTTTTAAACTCCTGGCGTACTTCACATTCATCGAAACGTAGGCGTCGGTTTTAAGGAGATCTCGAATCGTCATGCTCTTACGAATTAACGGGTCACTTTCAAGCTCTTCAACAATGCGACTATCCTGTGATACCAGTTTACGCATAAAGAAGCCCAGGTTGACATTGAATCGGGGATCGATAACCAATCCACGAAAACCCGCTATCAGGCTGCGCGGATGAAAAAGCATCATAGGATTGACCGTCACAGCCGGCCCGGACAGAATTATGCCGTCAATAAACTCAGGATATTGGCTGGCCAGGCGTAGACAGGGAGTGGCACCTAGACTTTCGCCGACAATAATCAGCCTGGTCCCAGGATGTTTCTCCCTGACGATTTTAACCAGCTCCACAAGATCCGTGTAACTCGCCTCATAATCAATCTTCTTCTTGCCAAACTGATTTTTTTCATCCCGGTAACAACGGCCAAATCCTCTCATATCGGAGGAGACCGCATAAAAGTTTCCCGTGGCAAAGGCTTTTCCGGCTAGCGCGTAGGTCTTACCATGCAGGGTCAGGCCATGAACAAAAACTATCACGCCCCGCAAATCTTCCGAAAATCCCCGGGGAATCCACTCATAGGTGGGAACTTTCAACTTTCTGAAATCAGGTCCATCCTCCACATATTCGAATCCGACCTGTTCTTCCGCCCTCTGATGCGACTTTCCAAGCCTGAGCTCCGAAGAGTGTTCGCGTGACTGCGACTTTGCCGACTGATTTGCCTCGATAGATGAAGCCTGGGCCAGGCATTTAGATGCGGCAAAAAAGAAAAACATCAAAAAAGCAAAGATCAGACAAAGCAAGACAAAGGGCGGCAGTTTCATTCTGTATCTTTGCGGATTCAAGATCATTGGACCGGTTGCAGAAATAACAAAAGACAGCTTATCTCATTCGACCGCAAATTCTCAGCAAATTGAATCGTTTCAGAATTTTTTTTAGCCGCAAAATCGCCTACGTAAAATTCACATTGACTGACCGGTGCAAATAGCGGAGTATCAGAAGTAATATAAGCAGAAAGAGGAAGTACCGATGGGAGATGGTCTTGAGCCGATTATCCAGGAGTCAACAGATCAAAACGACGGCGGCGAGGGCGATTCCACTAAGGTAGCCCAGACCTTTGCTGATCAACTTCGTGACCAGTTCGGTAAGAAGCCCGAGCTTCCAGCCGGTGTAACACGCACCGAAAAACCAGCTGGCGGAGATGCCACAGACCGTGTCACCAGCCCAGAAGCGGGTGTGACGCCTGAAAGAAACTTCCGCTCCGTGGTGACAGCCGATTTCAACAACATGGATAACAGCCAGATAGGAAGGCTTTTCTATGACGCAGTCAAAGTGGAGAACGTCCCCCGGGGAATTATCCCGGACAAAGTAGTGCCTTCACACTACGTAAACGATAACGGCCACTACTTCTTCTTCATGCCGAAGGATGGCTCGGCTCCCTTAGACAAAGGAGATCACTACGAGCTTGGCGATGGCACAAAATTTCCGAAAGGCATTTTCTACTATTCTCAGACAGCCAAACAGATTGACATTCAAGACGTGGACGGCAAAGTCGTGGCAAGCCTGAACTTGACCGAAGGCAGAAAAGCCGCGGATCAAGCCTATGAGCAAGCCAACGGGAAAGCGCCCGGGGCCTACGATGTTTACAAGAGACGCTATGAGGCATTCGCCTCTCTGGAAGGGAGAAAGAGCGAGACGAGCAATCCGGTCGACTACATGAACAACCTCTCCAAGCTAGGAGGCTCTGCCCTGGATCAGAATATCGAATCCTTGAGACAAATGGCAGACGGAAACCCGAATCCTTATTACAAAATCTATCTGGCCGATATGCTGCTTGCCAAAGCTATGCTTCCCATCGGACGCTCCATCAGGGAGAATCCTATTAAAGCGCTCAACGACGCTCGCTTTGTCCAGCTCAATAACCCGGAAACCATGGAGCTTCTGGACGAAGCCATAAGAGAGCTGGAGTCTGTCTCCAAGGTATCGGGGGACACCCTGCACGACAAAGGGCTGCGTACTCCGGGCAACGTTCTCATGCCCATGTATCCCTATGGATACGGACCGAATGACCAGCAAGGCTACTATCGCTTCTGGGGAGGCAGTTTGGACCAGGCAAGACACCGGGAATTGCAGCTCAAGTTCTTGAAAGGATTCCTCCAAGCGATGCCCCAGGTTGAGTTACCCGGCGCGCTTCCTGCCAATAAATATTGAAGATAATTTTTTGAAGCTTAAATTAGGCTCCGCAACATAGTGCCCCAGGTGCTATAGTTGATTTATCCATTTACCATAAACTCGGACCCCTTAGTAACTCGCGGATACATAGACAAGAATGAGTCCAATGAACGACGACGAAGCTTTATTCGGAAGAGAATCCTTATTTCGCCAGAAGCTGCACAGGCTTAGATCCCAGTGGTCAGCGCCCCAGGATGCGAGAAAAACCACCGAAGAGATAAGTCAGTATTCCTATATATCGGGAGCCGAAGAGAGCCTCAAGTCAAGAGACTCCAACGAGATGGAGCGCCTGGCATTATTAGACGCAGTGACCGGGCTTTACAACCAGCAAGCGATCATGAAGATCCTCGACTCGGAAGTAAAACGGGCCAAACGATACAAAAGACCGGTGGCTTTACTCTTTGTAGAAGCCGACCAGTACGATGAAATTTCTGCCGCAGCCGGAAACCTGACCGTGGACAATCTTATGAAAGGGTTGTCGGATCTGGTTATGAAAACAGTAAGGGATGTGGATATCCCCTCCAAATTCTCAGCCGGTTCATTCATGGTAGTTTGCCCGGAAACAAATGCCCAGGGTGCCCTTATAATCGCCGATAGATTGAGATCTAAAATCGCTAACGAGTACATGCTCCAGGTGGATAGGAACTGGTCCATAACCGCATCCATCGGTTACGCTTCCTGTCCCCGGCACGCCATGACCTCCGAAGCATTAATAGAAAAAGGCGAACAGGCGTTGACCAGAGCTAAGACCTCCGGTGGTGACCGCTGCGAGTCCGCCTGAAACAAATTTGGCGATGAAAAACATATCCTTATTAGGCTCCACAGGCTCCATCGGCACCCAGACACTGGATATCGCCAGAGCTCATCCGGAGATGATCAACGTGGTCGCCCTGGCTTCCGGAAAGAAGTCGTTAAAAGCCCTGGCCGACCAGATAATAGAATTCCAACCGACTCTAGTTGCGGTGCCTGATTCCGAAGCAAAAGAAGAGCTGGAGAGGCTTCTCAAGCCATCAAATTCAAGCTGTACGATCTTGACCGGAAGCAAAGGCCTGGTAGAATGCGCCAGCCTTGACGAAGTAGAGCTGGTGGTTACCGGCGTGGTCGGCTTCCTGGGCGTAGAACCCACTTTCGAAGCTATCAAAAAAGGAAAGACCATCGCCCTGGCCAACAAAGAAACTATGGTGGCAGCCGGTGCCCTTGTCGCGCCGGCATTAAAACGCTACGGTGCTTCCATAATTCCGGTGGATAGCGAACATTCAGCTATCTTCCAGTCAATGCAGGGCTACAAGATCTCAGATCTGGAGAAGATCTGGCTCACCGCCTCGGGCGGACCTTTCCGAACATGGTCCCTTGAAGAGATTAGAAGTGCCACCGTGGATGATGCTCTCAATCACCCAAACTGGAGCATGGGTCCCAAGATAACCGTCGACTCCGCCACAATGATGAACAAAGGTCTGGAGATCATAGAGGCTCGCTGGCTATTCGACCTGGAACCGGAGCGCATTGAAGTGGTGGTGCATCCCCAATCCATTTTGCACTCAGCCGTTCAGTATAAAGACGGCTCCATAGTCGGACAATTAGGCGTACCTGATATGAGACTGCCCATTCACTATGCTCTTTTCTACCCGGAGCGGGTGGAATCAACAAGGGTACCGCGCCTGGACCTGAGGGAGTTAAGTCAACTTAATTTCGAGGCGCCGGATTATGAAAAGTTTCCCTGCTTAAAATTGGCTCGGCAAATTGCGGCAGAAGATAACACTCTACCCTGCGTGCTCAATGCAGCCAATGAAGTGGTTGTGGAGTATTTCCTGGAAGGAAAGGTAGACTTTGTTGCCATACCCGAGCAAATAGAGCGGGTGCTTACGCTTCACAAACCTGTTTCCAAACCGACATTAGAGGATATACTTAGGGCTGACCAATGGGCACGAGAAGAAGCCAGGCAGTTACTGCTTGCTATTTAGCCTTGAAGCCAATCCGGTCGTTCAACTGCAAAGAAACAACGGAGTTAAATCCATCATGATCGAAACAGATACGAAGCTGAGGGTAATCGATCATCCCCTGGTCAAACAGTCCCTGACAAGATTGCGTGATCTGCAAACCCCGAGCAATGAGTTC
>JAUIJG010000478.1 GCA_030431355.1 bacterium | reverse complement strand
GTAAACAGCTTGCCGGTAATGTGGTTAAGCATCGCCAGGAGAACGGTCCGTTTACTTCGCGAGCGCAAATTAAAAAGGTCGCCAGGCTTGGTCCTAAAGCTTTTGAACAGTGTGCCGGATTTTTGAGGATTCAAGGAGCGAAGAATCCTCTGGATGCGAGTGCCGTGCATCCGGAGAGCTACAAACTGGTTGAGACGATGGCGTCGGATCTTAATTGCAAAGTTGCCGACCTGATGAAAGAGGAAGGGCTGCGCAAACGAATCAACCTGGATAAGTATGTGTCCGACGGCGTTGGACGACCTACCCTGGAAGACATATTGAAGGAGCTGGAGAAGCCTGGTAGAGACCCCAGGGAGAAGCTTGAACCGATGGAATTCGCCCAGGGTGTTAACTCAATCGGGGATTTGAGAGAGGGGATGCGTCTACCGGGCGTCATTACCAATGTCACTAACTTTGGTGCTTTTGTCGATATCGGCGTGCATCAGGACGGCTTGGTACATGTTAGCGAACTGGCTGATCGATTTGTCAAAGATCCGACCGAGATAGTCAAAGTTCAACAGCGGGTAGAAGTTCTTGTTTTGAAGGTGGAAGAAGATCGGAAGCGAATCTCTTTGAGCATGAAAAGGTAGTTAGTCATTTAGTATTCCGGGTGAGAGTCTGTGGTCATTAAAAAGTGGTTTGAAAAGCTTAAGCGTGGTATCAAATGTGAGATTGTTCGCGATTACTCGGCAATCACCAGGGCTGATGACTGTCTGAACGCATGTCTTAAAAGGGACAGTGACAAGTTCAGCTTCTCCATGAACGTGAGCAACAAGGAGCATGGTACCGCTGAATTCAAGGTGCCCGTGTCCCAGGAGATGCTCAAAGTTTTGCAGCAGCTCGTCATCGATATCAATAGCGTCAGGGTGAAAGGCGACCGTTCCAAGGGATTTCGCCTTAGATTCAGAGACGGTCAGATAGACCTTTTGATCACCTACACCTACGCAAAGGAGATGCCGACACCCAGGCAGCGCACTGCTCCCGTGAACGGGCGCACCGTGAAACTGCTTGAGGAAATGCTCAGCGATGCTGAGATGCTTTTGGAGAATGAGTTTTCTCTGTATGACATTGAAGAGGATGATTGAGGGAGTTTAGAGAATGGGTATTTTCAAAAAGTCGGAGAAGGACAAAGAGGAGATCCGCCAGTCCAAGAAAATCTTGGGTGGTTTTCTTGTCTTTCTTGCGGTGGGGATGCTTATCCTCGGCGGCAATCTGATGATGCAAACTTCCTGGCCCAAGGCCGAGGGTACCGTGACTGGTGCGGAGATTAAAGAGAGGCACCACAAGTCAAGTAAGGCTAGCCGGGTTCATAGCGACGGAAATCCGACTCGTAAGTATTCGAGATATCGCGAAAAAGTAGATTATCTATTGAAGGTCGATTATCAATATTCGGTGGATGGCGAGAACCACACAGGAAGAGACTCCGCCGGTTCATCCCGGGACCGCGATGAGATCAAAGCGAAGATAGAAGATGATTATCCGGTCGGCAAGAAGATTCAAATTGCCTATAATCCAGGCAACAAGACAGAGTCGACTCTTCATCCTGGGTGGGGCGGCAACTTCATTTTGGTCTTTCTACTTTCCGGAGTGCTCGGATTTTTCGGATTTAAAATGATCATTGCCAAAAAGCCGGAGACCATAGCACCCGAAGACTTTTAGTAGAGTGCGAAATTGCTTTTCTAACTTTCACTCCATCTGATTCAACATATGCCTGGTGGTGGAATCGTTCATGTTTCTAAGCATTTTGAGCGGAGAGCGGGTGTTGGCTACCGTTATTCTTAGCCGGTTATTTTTCCTTTCCAGGGCTCTTCTGCCCTTGCGATTTATGTTGCGGCAGTTTTCCAGCTGCAGCGTTCTCAGATTTCTGCAACGGCTCAACTTCTGCAGACCTCTATTTGTTATGGAAAGATCTCCAAGTATCAGTCTGTCCAGGGGGAGTTCGGTGAGAACTTCTATGTTGTTATCGTTCAAGTATTCACTATTGATATTCAGGTTTCTGAGCTTCTTCAACCCTGTCAGTTTTCTGATGCCTTTCATGGTTACCATGCAGTCGCCGATGGACAGTTTTCTTACTTCCGGAAATTGTTCCACAATTACTTCTATCGCATCATCGTTTATTCTTGTAGCGCTGTAGAGAAAAAGTCTTCGCAGGTCGAGTCCATTCAGGTTTTTCAGACCTTTAGCTGATATTTTTGTAGCCGTCAGATGCAAGGATGTGAGACCGTCTACCTCGGTTAGATATTTTAGATTCTCGTCTGTTATATCCGTGCTGTTCAATCTGAGGTTTTCTATGGTTTTGCCTTTCAGATATTTAAAGCCGGAGCCGTCTATGTTGCAGGCAGTAAGGTTAAGGGATGGGATCGTTTTCGCTTTTATGCTTTTCAGATCTTCATCTTTGACTATCGACATATTGACCGGTGCCATCTCGCCTTTTGGGCTCATTTTGAACAACACGCCTGAACGCGCCAGCTCTTTATTCGTGGACATCACCGAGCTTATGTTGGCCGGTTCTACCCTGCTGTTTGACTGGATGTCGGTTGTTTTTTCACCCGGCTGTTGCTTGCCTAGTTGGTCGAGAAAGTAGAAGCCTGAAAGAGAGAGAAGGACTACGACACATGATATGGTGGCTAAAAATTTCCATCCGGAGGAACTCTCTATCTCCGGTTCTTCCACAATCTGTAATGCTTCCTGGAGAGTTGTGACCGCCTCTTTAATTTTACTGTCCAGATCGGCCTTGAAGCTGGAAACTGTTGGATATCTTTTCTCTGGGTCTTTGGCCAGGCATCTATTGATGATGGGTTGCAGGGCTTCCAAAGAAGACTCTGTCAACTTGTCCGCGTCTAGAACCGGTATTGGTGCGTTGGCATGTTTGTTTAGTATATCTAGAGATGTCTCCCCGGAGTAAGGCGGAGAGCCGGTAAGCAGATAGTAGAAGACACAGCCGAGGGAGTATATTTCGGAACGCTGGTCATACATTCCACCACTTGGTTGGTCCGGAGCCATGAACTGGGGAGAGCCCACAAGCAAATTCTCGTCTGTTTCCGCCTCTCCCTGTTGTCCTGCCTGGCCAAGGGCATAGCCGAAATCTATTATCTTTACCTGCCAGTCTCCGTCTTCGGCAGCTTTGACAAGGATGTTGTCCGGCTTCAGGTCGTGGTGAAGGATGTTCTTTGAGTGGGCATATTCGACACCGTTGAGTATTTTTTGAAAGATGTTCAGAATATCCTCTTCCTCTTTCAATACACCCTTCGAAGTCAGCTCAATAAGGCTCTCGGCGTCGAAAAACTCAATCACCATGAACGGTGTGCCACCGTCGGTCACACCAACATCCATGACCTGAACAATGTTGGGGTGCTTCATCAGAGTACTGAGCCTTGCTTCTTTTTGAAAGCGTACGGTCAGATCCGGGTTGGCATTGAGCAAGCACTTTATAGCTACTTGTTTGCTCAGAAGTCTATCTTTAGCTAGATAAACTTTGCTGGTGGCGCCGGCTCCCAACTCCCTGGTCGGTCTGAAACGCTCCAGGGGAAACTTCTCGGGATCTACTTCCAGTTCAGGCTCTTCCAGTAGTACAAGGGTGTCTTCCTGAGAGATATCTTCTGCGGGGCTTGCTTCTTCCTTGGCTATGGCTATGGGAAAGTCGCAGTCACAGATGTCCGAGCGCAATATCCACTGGGTGAATGAGCCTTTCCTTCCTTCAACGATACGTTTACCGCACTTCTGACAAAGGGAAGAGGCGGTGGTCTCTATATCCGGTTCGGTCCTTAACTCATTGCAGGAACAGACCATGATCCAC
>JAUIJG010000477.1 GCA_030431355.1 bacterium | reverse complement strand
AGAAACTTTGTGTGCTTTTAATCGGCATAATAAGTCGATCACTTTTTCCCCTTCTTCAAAACACCATTTATCTTGAACACTTCCTTGAACATCAAACCATGCAGACTCACCAAGAAAGCGACGGAGGGAAGAGTTTTTAGGAGTTTTTGCCTGTACCATCAATCGATCATAAGCAATGGCATTTGAACAAGGCGACGTCCCCACTAGAGCCCAAACATCAGGAGATGAGGCTCGCTCAGCTCTCTCCAACGAATACATTCAGCTGGCCAGTCTACCCGGCGATACGGAGATCACCGGAGACGGAGATCGGCACAACAACATTTTAGAAGCCTCCGAGCCGGCAGATGCCCAGGTGGCGCAAACCCAGCTCTCCCCGGAAATCGAGGCGATGAAAAGACAGTATCCTGTTATCGGGGAGCTGTTTGAAGAGTATAGCGGTCTAGTAAATGGCGGCAGTCCCGAAGATTATCTCAAAGCGGAGCCAAAATTCCGAAAAGCTGTAACAGACTCGGACACCAGCCACAGGGAACTGGAACAAAGCTTAGATAAAAGACTGAAAGATCTGGGACCAGGCTTGCCTGAACTGGTGAAAGACTATACCGATGCCAACAAAGCGATGGAAGACGCTCTGAAAGCATTACCGCCGGATGAACAGAATCGAATCATCCGCAACATGCAAATCAAACAGATACCGATGTCGAAAGCGGCAGGACAACATAGAGAGCTGGCTGAAGCCGCCGCTAAAGTCGAAAAAATCTTTAAAGACAACACACCCACTTTCCTTAAATTGACAGAAATGCAAGGTGAGTTGGCGCTCTCCACCCAGCAGAGGCAATATGCCAGAGAGATGCATGGTGACACCCTGGAGCACGGCGCCGGTGCCGCAGAACCGGGTCAAAGAAGACAGATGCTGGCAGAGAAAGCCAGAATCGACCAGGAAGTCAAAGACATTAACGAAGGCGGCGTCCCGAACATTATGGACTATATCAAAGACTAAACGCCCTCAAAGACAAATCATGGTCAACTCTCTTCGCTATTCCAGGTGCCCTTGCCATAGCCAAGCTCCCGGGCAGCCTGCCTTTCGGCGTCATTGAGAACTTTCCATCCTTTGTTAAAGCTCTCCGGCGGTCCCTTATCACCGCGCCAGCTTCTGGCGGACCAACCGAGTATCTTCCAGAGCCTCTTCTCCCGAGCGGTTAAATCGCCCCAATAAAATGCATTCCAGAATGAATCTGGATGGAGAAACTCGCCTGTGTTAGGGGGGATTCGCACGGTCTCCGGGTCAGGCTTGTCCTGGGTCCAGCGCAAATCACTGATTCTCTGGCGTTCCGATAGTTCACCGATGGAAGCAACAATCTTGCCGCGCACATGGCGACCGGCAATTCGCTCCAGACCTTCCAATATTTCATCAAAGCCGATCACCGAATCAATTACGGGGTGGACGGCTCCGTTGGCCACCATGGATCCCAGTTCATCGCCCATGGCTTTCAACTCGTCCACAGCCTCAGGACTATCATTGAGCTCGGCGCTACCGAGCATTACCGAATGAAGGCTAAAGGGTCTGGCGATTCTATCCAGCTTGGTCAAATCCGGCAGACCGGCGATACAAGCCACCGCGCCACCATATTTGAGGATAGACATGGCGCTCAAAGCGCTTTCCGACGACACCGTGTCCAGGATGTAGTCTAACTCCAGATTGTTTTCCTTGAGAATAGCCAGAACCGATTGTTTTATATCTTCGCTCTTATAGTCGACAACATGACGGGCTCCCAGGGTCTCCAGAAATTCAACATTGTCGGTGGAGCACGTGGATATAACATTGAGACCAAGGGCGCAGGCAATTTGTATGGCAAAGGTGCCGACACCGCCGGAGCCACCAAGAATTAAAATGGTTTTGCCGGCTTTGATCTCCATGCGCTTCACCAGGGCTTGATAGGCGGTGAATCCGGCGCAAGGTATTGCCGCAGCCTCAATAAAAGACACTCCTTCAGGAAGGCGACTGATAGCCCTCGCGTCCACAAGCAGATACTCGGCGAAGCCGCCGGTTCCGGCTATGCCCGTGTGGAAATAGACTTTGTCCCCTTCTCGCCAGCGGGGCTCCTCGGGAGATACGGAATCAACTACCCCGGCCACATCGAATCCCAGCACCACCGGGTACTTAAAAACTTCATGGCCTCTCTCGGCGATATTACAATCCACCGGATTCAGCCCGACCGCTTCCACCTTTACCCTCAGATAACCAGCTTTCAATTTTGGCTTCTTAACCTGGCTAAATTCCATTTTTGAAAAGGAACCGGGCTTCTTGAGCAAAAGGGCTCTCATAGATCTCTCCTTATTATGCCGCTCACTTCCAGCGTTTGAATAATATACCGGATGGAAAGCGGCAAGGTATCAAATAAAGCGGCAAATTCTCAGACACTTGCCGCGGAAATGCTTGAAAAGCTGTTCTCTTGAGATCAGAAGAAGGCAACTTCCCCATGGTGTACCATAGACCAGAACAGTGCAAATTTTGACGATTTTTTGTGCTGAAGATAGAAAGCCCGAGTCTAAGATCGAAATGCAAAAATTGATCAGTTTAGTATGGAACAGGGAAGAGAGAAGAGCTCGCGCCTTATTGCGTTTGCTCTTTCATTATATTCTTATTCTGGCCACCTCCCAGTTAGCGCTGTTAATGATCCAGGCTTTATCTCCTGATATGGAGAGCTGGTATAGCCGGCTCAGCTCTCCCCAGTGGGTACTCACATCATTCTTTCTCGCCATGCTGACCGTCGGCGCCACATATTTTTGTGGACGGTTTTTAGATAAGCGAAAGTTTGCCGACTTCGGTCTGGTGCTAAATCACAGGTGGTGGCGCGACTGTCTCTTTGGCGTGGTCCTGGCATTTCTGCAGATTGGAATGATTTTTCTGGTGGAGCTTTTACTGGGCTGGGTAAAAGTCGAGAGTTTTTTCACCATGACAGGCACCACCGGTAATAGCTGGTTCTCCATCATCACCACAGCACTCCTTTCCCTATCCATGCTGATTTTCTCCGGGATTAAAGAAGAGATCATCACAAGAGCCTATCAGCTTAAAAACCTGATCGAAGGATGCGGAGCAGCAGGCAAAACAGGATCTATTTTGATAGCGATGTTTCTATCCGCCTCGTACTTTGGTGCTCAACATCTTATCAATCCGAGCGCTTCCATCATGAGCACAGTCAACCTCACCCTGGCCGGTATCATGTACGCTTACGCGTTTGTTTTGACAGGCAGGTTAGCCCTCCCCCTGGGTCTCCACATAAGCTGGAACTTCTGCGAGGGAGTTGTCTTCGGGTATGCCGTAAGCGGATACAATCTCTCACCCCAGATTCTCTCCACCTCCGTCAGCGGTCCCGAAATATTCACCGGCGGCTCATTCGGTCCGGAAGCAGGGCTACTAAGAATTCCCGCCATGCTGATTTGTGCTCTTTTAATTACAGCCTGGGTAAAATTCAATACCGGCGAAGTTAAGCTCGAAAGAGATCTTACGAAACCTGATGAACTTTAGAGTATTTCAACCCAGACTAAAATCAATCCAGACCGCCCGACGTAAAAATTCTCCTTATCAGAATCAATCCCAGCACCAGGGACAGTACCGAGCCAAAAGCTCCTATTAAAGAGACTCCGAATAAATGTGGAGCGACATCATTAGCCCACAAATTAGAAGACCCCATGAAGAGAGCAGCTACGATGATGCCGTAAACAAGCCGGTTGAGAGGTCTATCCAGACCACTAAGCTCGAGTTTGATATTCAGGGTGCCGCTGTGTAAGCGTTGCAGAATCCCGGTCAGGTCACGGGGCAGATTGACTATCAGATGGTC
>JAUIJG010000026.1 GCA_030431355.1 bacterium | reverse complement strand
CCGACTTCTCCCACCAGCTCAAGTTCTCACCGACGGTGTTCCCCGTTGCGGTCATGCAATCCAAATCGAGCGCACCCATGTCACGGAGATGCAGCATGATTTCAGGCACGCCGCCGGCTAAGTACAGCTGAACGGTTTTATGATGCACGGGTCCATTGGGCAGTACATCAACGATTCGCGGAATGCGCGAGTTCGCCTCTATCCAGTCCTCTACCACGGGGCGCGCAACGCCGGCGGCGTAGGCGATGGCCGGAAGGTGGATCAGGAGATTGGTTGAGCCGCCGACTGCCGAGTGCACCGCGATGGCGTTTTTAAACGCGCCTTCGGTCAGTATGTCGCCCATCGTGATCCCTTTATCCTGCAGGCGTCCAAGGGCAGCGGCGGAATTACGGCCGAGCTGCAGCCAGACAGCCTCGCCCGAGGGGCATAAGGCTGAATGCGGCAGGCTCATCCCTAAGGCTTCAGCGATAACCTGCGATGAAGCGGCGGTTCCGAGAAATTGGCATCCTCCGCCGGGGCTGGCGCAGGCTCGACAGCCCAAGGAGGCTGCCTCTTCAAGACTGACTTCACCGTGCGCAAAGCGAGCGCCGATGGACTGGATAGTACCGGCGTCTTCGCCGTCGATGGGCGGAAGGGTTACTCCTCCCGGAATAAAAATACCGGCTTCTCTGGAGATGATTGTTTTCAAAGCATTGCAGAAGTCTCCCGATGATCGATTCCAAACCATGACCGAGCTTAAGACCGAACTGGAGAAAGCTCTAACACCTCAGGAGCTGCATGTGAGCACCGGTCAGGAACTTTCAAATGAAGCCGGTTCATCCAGATCCTCAAAACAGGTCTGGAACTTCATCAGGGAAAAAATGGGCACCTGCGCCGAGGCGCCGTCCACAATCCAAGACAGTGCTGATACCAGAGAGATTGAGACAGCTGATATTGAATCAAGTCCGGCGCCAACGCAAATAGAGCTGCCGGTCACAAAACCGAAAGCTTCAGTCACCGTTCGCAAACAGGGTAGAGCAAGAGAGGCTAAGAAAGAGGATTTCATCACCACCGTAAATCGTCCTCAGGTTGTGGCGGCCGCTCTTCCCGACAGTATGCTCATCCCTTCCGAATTCGTGCAGCGACAATCACAAAAGCTGAAGCCCCTCAGTCCAGGGGAGACTAAAACCGGCACCACCTCTACGGAAAGTTCCGCTCCGGCACCAACGATAATAGATCCGGAAGGTTCAAAGTCCGGGCAATACAACCAGAAACCGCTCGATAGCCTGGTCGTAAAAACAGGTCCTGTCCGAGATTCTAGAGAAGCAAGAACAGACAGACTGGAGGTTCAAGCTTCCACCCGGGAGCAGGGACAGACAGATAGCCGCATAAGGAAAAGACCTCGCTCCGCGAAGCGAAGAACGACAACGAAGATGCAGATACCGAAAAACGCATCCGGCAAGGCTCAGCCTAAATCAGGCAAGAAACAGAATTTAAAGCCTCTGATCATTACTTGCCTCACCCTGGTCCTAATCGCCACCGGATTTGGTATCGTGATGTCTCCCCAGGCCAGGACCCTGATCCTGAATCTGATTTACCCACCCCAGGAGCAAAATCAGTACCCCAACCAAAATGCGCCTTACGGAAATCATCCATTCATGGAAGTTCCGTCAAGATAATAGTCACCTATATCCCTTAGCAGAAAGCCGCGCTTACTCTTCCTCGTCCAGGAGACTGAGCAGCTGATTGGCTTCCTCTTTAAATTCATTCAGCCTTTCAGAGAGCTTGATAATCATCTCCGCTCGTTTGAAATCTTTGACGGAGAAAGCCTGCGCCCCTTTCTGTGAAAGATTTTCTACTTTCATATCGATGGTGTTGACCACGGCGGCAAGCACTCCGGGAAGATCAGCCTCTTCCACCTGGTACTGGATGGTCTCTTCCTCTTCATATTCTTCGGACTCTTCGGACTGTTCATACTCGACTTGTTGCTCATCCTCTTCTTCAACAGGCGGGTATCCCTGGGGTTGAGGTTGCTGAATATAACCGCCGGGGTGAGCATCAGGATCCGGAGGAGGAGTCTGAATCGCTCTATCATCTATGTCATCTTCCGTGAGCAGATAATGGGAATGACCCGTGGGAGATTGAAACTCGATCGTCTCTTCATCATCACTCTCCACAGAAGGTCGAGAAGGTCCAGGAAGTCCAGGAGAATTGTGGGGCGTTGATGGTGAAGGTACCTGGGGAGATTGACCCGGGTGTGGATACTGGGGAGCATTTTGGTAAACCTGGGGTGCGTACTCCGGGGCTTGACCCTGCATTTGTGAAGGATGGACCCAGCCGGCGGGACCCTGACCAGGCATCGGCTCGTCTTCCTGGTGAAACTGTTGATTGTAGTCGTATGGTACTCCGGGACCGGGACCTTGACCGGGAATCTGCTGCGGAGGTTCCATGCGAGGGTCCTGATGCTGCATGGACTCTCTGAATGTCTGGGGAGACATTCCCTGCCCGGGTGCCATCCCTTGCGATGGACCTGGGCCTGGTGCAGATGACCGCGGAACAGCCAGATTATCCGTGTCGGGAACCACGTTCCACTTATCCTCCTCGGTTTCGGAGGTGCTTTGCTCACCGCCAGTAGCTTCCTGGGAAGAACCGGTCTGTTCACCGGTGTTTTTCACATAGTTTTGCCACTGGGAAGCCACCGCAGGAGGCAGGTCGGAACTAATCATTTTCCATTGACCGGTCTCCATGCTCTCAGGCTCTTCTTCAGCCGCGGCGGCAGTCTGATGTTTCATGGACTCTCTTATCATGTCCATCTCCTGGGTGGCTTCATATGCCACCTGGGAAGAGACACTTTCGATAAAACCGGCACCGGGATCGACAATCCCTTCTTCTTCTTCCTCCTCCTCATCTTCATCGTCGGGTTCTTCGTCTTCAAATTCCTCTTCATCACTTCCGGCAAGCGCTCTATCAATTGCTTGCTCTATAGAGTGTTGTCCGGGGTGCTGAGGTTTTTGAGGCGGAGCTTTTTCCTCTTTCTGGCCAAGCAGCTCAGGTTCTCCTTCTTCGAGATGAGGCGGACTGACTTCTTCAACTGGTGCTTCTTCCGGCTCTGGTACTAGCCCTATATCCTCCAACCTGAAGCATTCGTCAGGCTCGGCTTCTTCATTGGCGAAGCGGATTAGTCCGTCTAGAAGTGCACGGAAAACTCCCGGAAATGTATCCTGGGCAATCTCAAAATCTTTGATATGCCAGGTCACAGCCATGCCATCAGATCTGGGAAACAGCTCTGCATAAGGATCATAATCGAGCGCACTGGTGCCGAAACTGAGAAGTTTATCGGAAGGCAGTATGTATGAGGAGATGGAGTTGGCGGTCCCTCGGACCACTAGAGTCCAGTATCTGGTGGAGATTCGTCCAGTGAAAACCCTTATGCCTTCAGCCGCGCCGTCAACCCAGTTACCCTGGGCTTCGGTGGTCAAAGATGGTCTTATCCATGTAAGTTCAAGATCGGAACCCTGGGTGACCTGGTTGAATCCGTAAGCGGTGTTTTGAAAGTTGTCGAACATCCGATCCACAATCTTAATCATGGACTCTTCAATCAGCTCTTGCTTCTGCCTCTCTCCAGCTTCGAACTGGGCTCTCTGATTGGGAACGATGGCTAGCAGTTGTGCTGAATCTTTCGGACTACCTTTATAAGCCTTCAGAATCCTATCTTTCCAGACATTGCTCTCTTCTTCGCGATCAACTTTTGCGGCGGCCTCCTGGGTGCCGTCGGCGTCGGCAGCGGAAGCGGCGCTGGAACTTTCATTTTCAACAGCGCTATCAGAACCACTTTTATTTTTCTGATTCTTATCAGATTCCGAACCCGTGCGCTGGCGCCGGTTCCTGTTCGGTGGACGGGTCTTTCGTCTGTCCGACCGACCGGACTTGCGATCGGAAGATTCAGAGCTTTCAGCCGAATCTCCCTTAACTGCCTTCAACTTGGACTTGGTTCCTTTTACTTTTTTCCGACCGGGCTTAGGCCACATTCCAAACTAGCTTCCTACAAAAAAAGTAATACTCATAAGAGGATGTACCCTTGAACAATTCTCGTAAAACCGCTTACCCCTCCAAGTTTTTAAGCACTTTTGCTGCAATCCCACACCGGTCGACTGAATATGTCCCCATTAGTAAAAAGTGATGGTCCTTAAAAGTTCACCCATTACAAGATATTATTGTCAGTCTTATAACTAAGGAAGCACATGCGATGGTTGGCAAAGTCGGCAAAAACAGTAACGGCCGTGCAAGCAAGGACTCGGACAGAATAGAGATTCGAGGAGCCCGGCAGCATAATCTCAAAAATATCGATGTCTCAATCCCTCGCAACGACCTGGTTGTCATTACAGGCGTCAGTGGCTCAGGAAAGTCCTCCCTTGCATTCGATACGATTTTTGCCGAAGGTCAAAGACGTTATGTGGAATCGCTTTCCGCCTACGCCAGACAGTTCCTCGGACAACTGGACAAACCGGATGTGGACGCAATAGAAGGATTGAGCCCGGCTATCTCAATCGACCAGAAGTCCACCAGCCACAACCCACGTTCCACGGTGGGAACAGTAACGGAAATATATGACTACCTGAGATTGCTCTATGCCCGGGTGGGGACGCCCCACTGCCCCAAGTGTGAGCGCCGCATCAACCCGCAAACAATCGACCAGATAGTAGACCAGGTGCTGGAATTACCGGAAGGCACCAAATTGCAGATCCTTGCACCACTTATCTCGGGCAGAAAAGGCGAGTACCAGTCGCTCTTTGAAGACCTGCAAAAAGAAGGATTTGTCCGGGTCAGGGTAGATGGAACAGTCTATCCCCTGGAAGATGAGATTGAGCTGGATAAGAACAAGAAGCATAACATCGAACTTGTTATAGACCGCCTTGTGATGAAAGACGGTATTCAATCCAGACTGGCCGACAGTCTCTCCCTCGGCTTAAAATGGGGCAAATCGAATGTCCTCGTTGATATTGTCGGATCCAAGGATAAGAAGACGGAGAAGAAGGAAGAGCCTCTCTTATTCTCCGAAAAATTCGCCTGTGCCAACTGCAATATCAGCTTCGCCGAAATTTCACCAAGAATATTCAGTTTCAACAGCCCTTACGGAGCCTGTGAAGAGTGCGACGGACTGGGCTCAAAATTCGAAGTCGATCCACAGCTTGTGGTACCAGATCCGGAGAAAAGCCTGGCGGAAGGCGCCGTTTATCCCTGGGCCAAGACTGGAAATCCCTACTACAATCAACTCCTCGCTTCAGTGGCCCGTCACTATAAGTTCGGAATTCATACACCTTTTAAACAGCTGACCAAGAAGCAACAGGGAATAGTGCTATTCGGCTCCCAGGGCGAAAAGCTGAAACTCGCCCATGACTCTTTCGACGGTCGCGAGTTCTGGGAATACAAAAAAACCTTCGAAGGCGTGATAAACAATCTGGCGAGAAGGCATGAAGAGACCTCCTCCGACAGGGTCAGAAACGATATAGAGAACTATATGACTCAGATGCCTTGCACTACCTGTGATGGCAGTAGATTGAGACCGGAGAGCAGAGCTGTCACCGTGGCGGGCGAAGCCATAGAAGCGGTCACAAGTATGCCCATAGCCGATGCGGCAGACTTTTTCGACAACATGGAGAGCTTGCTGAACGACCGCCAGAAGAAGATCGCCCATCAAGTTCTCATAGAGATAAATGCCAGACTGAAATTTTTGCTCGATGTCGGACTCGGTTATTTAACTCTGAACAGAAAAGCAGGCACGCTTTCCGGAGGAGAAGCACAGCGCATCAGGCTTGCCACCCAGATTGGCTCGGGACTTTCCGGAGTGCTATATGTCCTGGATGAGCCGTCAATAGGATTGCATCAAAGAGACAATAACCGCCTGCTAAATACTCTGAAGCACCTGAGAGATTTGGGCAATACTCTCATAGTCGTGGAACATGACGAAGACACTATTAGAGAAGCAGACTGGGTAATTGACATCGGACCCGGTGCCGGTGTGCATGGTGGTCATGTGGTGGCAGAAGGAGATCTCTCCAAACTTTTGAAGGCGAAAAGATCCTCAACCGGAGCTTATCTATCCGGTCGAAAGAAAATCCATACCCCTTCTAAAAGACGCTCCGGCAATGGTTATTCCTTAAAGATGGTTGGCGCCAGAAGAAACAACCTCAAAAATATAGATGTAGAAATTCCTCTCAACAAATTCGTGGCCGTCACAGGTGTATCGGGCTCAGGAAAGTCCACCCTGGTCAACGATCTTTTGTATGAATATCTGAGACACTATTTGAACGGCACGGTGCCTGCCCCCAAAGGACTTAATACCGTCAGCGGTTTGGATGAAATAGACAAAGTAATCGATATAGACCAATCGCCCATAGGCCGCACCCCGCGCTCCAACCCGGCAACTTATACCGGTCTGTTCGACGCCATCCGAGAAGTCTTTTCGATGACGACCGAAGCCAAAGCAAGAGGTTATCTACCTGGCCGCTTCTCTTTCAACGTAAAAGGCGGTCGTTGCGAAGCCTGTCGCGGAGAAGGCATGAACGAGATCGAGATGAACTTTCTCCCTTCTGTCTTTGTCACCTGTGATGTCTGCAAGGGGGCAAGATATAATCGTGAAACCCTCGAAGTAAAATTCAAAGGCAAGAGCATTTCCGATGTGCTCTCCATGAACGTTGAAGAAGCTCTCAAATTCTTCGAGAACATCCCCAGGGCTAAAACAAAACTTGAGACCCTGATGGATGTGGGTCTCGACTATATTCAATTGGGTCAACCTGCCACCACTCTATCCGGTGGCGAGGCGCAGCGGGTGAAGCTGGCCGAACAGCTCTCCAAGCGCTCTACCGGTAAGACTTTCTACATTCTCGATGAACCAACCACCGGCTTATCTTTTCAGGACGTCGACAAACTCCTCCATGTCCTGAACAGACTGGTGGACAGCGGAAACACCGTATTGATAATCGAACACAATCTGGATGTAATCAAACAAGCGGACTGGATCATCGATCTTGGTCCGGAGGGCGGAAATTTAGGCGGATACGTGGTTAAGGCAGGTACCCCCGAAGAGATCGCCAAAACCAAGAACTCATTTACCGGGAACTTTCTAAAAAGCTTCCTCTCTAAAAATGGCACACCGGCTTTATCCGCCGGCAAATGAGTTATCATAGGGACAGGCCTGGACAAAGTACAATGAGCAGAGAAGCCGAAAATCTAACCACAGAACCAGAATTAAATCCGGTAATAGAAAGCCTCAGAAAGAAAGGGCACCGGATTACAGCTCAGCGCGAAAAGATTCTACGAATCTTTATTGATTTGCCTCACGGGCACCATCTCTCTGCAGAAGATTTGCACGGTAAGTTGGTGGATGAAGGCATGAATGTAAGCCTGGCAACCGCCTACAGAACTCTCAAGTTGCTCTCCTCTCTGGGTTTGCTCAGAGAGCTTGACTTTGCCGAGGGTCACAAACACTATGAGTTAAAACAGGACGATCTACCCCACCAACATATTATCTGCACCAACTGCAATAAGACCCTGGAATTCGAGGATCATTTCCTGGAAGACGCCGGTCAGAAAATTGGTGCTAGATATGATTTTGAAGTGGTCGATGCCCAATTCAAGATTTTTGGACAGTGTCCGGAGTGCCAGAAATGACATTAGCCGAAGCCGAAGACGGCGAAAAATTTATCGTAGTGGAGATGACGGACGAGAAGGTCATGACCCAGGGAATGCGCTGGGGGATTGTGGAAGGCTCCACCATAGAAGTTCAAAAAAACATCAAAAACGGACCGGTAATCATAAGCAAAAAACACACGGAAATGGCCATCGGCAGAGACCTGGCCAAATGTGTCATCGTCAAACCGGCGACCGGTAAGTAAGTTATGTCGGATAACTCTTTCAGACGGTCAAAAGTTTTGTGCAGCCAGTGTCAGTTTCCCCTGGACGGCGGAAAAAATAATTCCGGTTCGGTTCGTTGTCCACGCTGTAACACCCGGTCAGAGGTGGATTCTAGCTGCGCTACCAGCTGCCAGAGCTGTCAGGAAAAAGTGGTTAGTATAGATATAACTAATAATAGTCAAGAGAAATCGAGTGAGATTTCCACGAGAAATGTGGAAAAAAATGATCACGGGTCTTGCCATTCATCTGAGCAATCATCTGATGAGAGGGAAAGATCATTGCTAATAAAAGCGTGGAAACTACTGAAAAGAGGTCTGTTTCAAGTATGATAAGGGATATACACCTTATGGAATCATCGGGTCGTAATATGGGAACGCGCTTAAACGGCAATTTTTTACAAGACTCCTGCCAGAATTCTGGAACCGGTAACACTTTTAGGGATTAGGCAATGGCCAGCAAACTTAATCCCTGGAAGATTCAGGGTTATAAACCTGGGCAAAATGTGATTTGCAAAATCGTGAAGTCCGAACCGGGCGGTTACGCGGTTGTCATTCCGAAAGACAACCTGCCTGGATTTCTGCCGTCCGACCAGACTCATCTACCAGGAAAAGAGGTACTGGCCCAGTTCGTATGCGTGGATAAGAATAGAATGCTGCTTTCTGAGCGATTTACAGCAGGCTCCGGCAGCAAGCCAAAGTCCTCTCAATCGGTCAACTGGCTCGAACAGCTCGAAGATCCCGACGGCGTTTATTCAACAGGAAAACACTCCTCCCTGGCCAGTCAGATGGCCAATGATCCCAACACCGCCCTCAGTCCCCAGGAAACCCAAAGTCAGACGGGTGCCCAAGAGCCACTGGAGAGCCAGGAGCAACAATATCAGACAGGACAACAACCAAGTCCCGAAGAAGAAGCTTTCAAGATCTACGCCAATAGCATCCCACCGAAAACTTACCAACTAAGACGGGCCATCGATCTAATCATGCCTCCCCTGGATGAGGACAGCCTCAAGTCCCTTAGAATAGGCGACTATGATATCGAATGGTTAATCACCGACCTTGAAGGTGGTATGAGAACAGGATGCGTCAAAGCAACCTGCGAGAGCAGACTTTCCCGAGCGGCCATGCTCTTGTACAGAGGACGAGCAGTCGGATGTATTTACGGATGCCGAGCGGATCCTGATACGAAACCGACCGAAGATTCGCTAAATTTGATGCTCAACGATTTAGAATCCCCCGACACCCTTGTCAGCCTTTATGATCTACCGGAGAACATCACTCTGGCTATGTCGGCACTGTTTCTCGGCTATCCGGTCAAGAGAGAAGACAACTACAGCGCCCTGGACTATCTCCGCTACATATGCGATTGGTTCGCCCAGGAAAAAGGAACAGCTACCCTTGCCGTCTCAATGTCCGGCGGAAGGGGAATGTGTCTTGGCTATATATTCAAAGGAGAGTTCTGCGGTTCATTCTACGTGGAAGACCAGATTTTTGAAGCTGACCGCGGCTACATTGAACAGCTCCTCCAGAATGATCCTGAAGCTACTCTAGGAGTTAGTATTTTGCCTCCGGAGATGACATCAAGTGCGGTGCGCTTTGGATTCAGCCTCAGTATGGCGCGCAAAAACAACAAACAAGAATAATAGAAAGTCCTGGCTGTATAAACAACCAGGACTTGAGAGATTCGATAATCTATCTATTCAACGACTATTCGTTGTCTCTGTTTCCTTCCGGGCTGTTGCCACCCTCGGAGGAAGTGGACTCATCGGAAGGCTTCGAATAAGAGCTATCGGTGGCGAAAGTAGCCAGCTTGAGCTGATCGAAGCTCTCCCCTTTCTCTTCCTTTTTCTCAGGCTCCGAACTCTTAGTCATGGAGTTGAAGAAACCGAAAGGAGAAGGAAAACCAGAAGAGGAAGACTTGCTAGATTCTTCTTGCTTCTTCTCTTCAACGGCGCTTCCGGCTTCAGAATCTGTATCCACTGAAACAGTAGGCACCGAATCAAGTTCCACTGCTCTCTCTTCTTTTATAAGAAAAGAATTGGAAGCGCTGGACTCCAGAGCCTTATCCTCTGCCGGTTCCACCGAAGCCAATTCAGCTTCCTCGGAACCTGACTCAGAATCAAGGTTTTCATCTGCCCGGCTCTTCAGAGTAAAAACTCCGGTAACCGGTCCTTCCACCGCTTCGTGGGGGCTGGCAGTGGCGATGTCTTCAAGGTAAGCTTCCTGATTTTCGACGGAAACTTCCTTGATTTCTTCTTCGACAACTTCACCATCAACCTCTTCCACAGCCTCACCATGGGAGGAAATTTCGTTATAAACCTCTTCCACGGCGGAGATGTTGCGATCAAGCTCCCGAGACAGTTCAGAGTCCTGGTCCTGTTCATCGGAGGAATCTTCAGTGAGACTCTCTTCGAAAAGAACGGAGCCGCCTTCGATTTTGGTGCCTTCTACTTTCAAAGTTATCTCTTCATCTTCATCATCGTCTTGATCATGGGCAGGTCCGAGACGCTTGAATCGTCTATCACCGGATCTTTTCTCCGGCTCTAAAAGATCCTGGGGTACTTGCTCTAAAAGTTCATCGGGAATTTTCTCGTCTTCGTCCCGGGGAGCTTCCTTAAGGGTGGATATCACTCTGCCAGAGCTGGTGGCCGAAGCAGACTTAAGAGCTTTCATTTTCGTGGGAGTCTGCTTTGTTACAGGATCCTCGTCATCCTGTTTGATGGAGATAGCTGTCCTGTTTTCGGATGGTCCGATCACCAGGTCCGGCATGATTCCCTGGCCAACACAGTGGCTGCACTGGGAGGTAAAGAGTTCTCTCAAGCTCTGACCCTGCCTGCGTCTGGTCAGCTCGACCAGACCGAGATCAGAAAGTTGTCCAACCTGGGGCTTCGCTCTATCGTCTTCCAGCACTCTCTGGAAAACTTCAAGAACCTGCTGCTGATCTCTGCGGCTCTCCATATCGATGAAGTCTACAATGACCATGCCACCGATGTTTCTCAAGCGCAACTGCCTAGGAATCTCCTGGGCAGCTTCCAGGTTGGTGCGTCGCACAGTTTCCGCCTGGGTGCGGGAGCTTGTGAAACGTCCAGAGTTGACGTCGATAACGGTAAGCGCTTCTGTAGGTTGGATGTTGAGGTGTCCACCACTGGGAAGTTCAGCTCGGTCGGTAAGCGCGGTTTCAATCTCCCGAACGATATTTTTCTCCACAAGAAGAGACTCTTCTCCGGTGTGGAAATTCACCTTCGTATTCTTGCTTGCCCAACCTTTCAAGTAATCTTGAGCACGTTTTTGCCCTTCCGGACTGTCGACGATTATCTCGGTAACTTCGTGGGAGTATGCATCACGAATAATTCTATAGAGAAGGTCCTGATCCCTATATATAAGGGTCGGTCCGATGGACTCTTCCGCTTCAGAAACAATGGTTTGCCATGTATCCCAGAGTTGCTCGAAGTCTTCGTAAAGCTCATCTTCTCCCTGCCCTTTTGCTTCGGTTCTTATGATAAGACCGATACCGGGTGGTTTCATCAGATTGACTACGGATTTAAGACGCGCCCTCTCACGGGATTCACTTATTCGTCTGGAAATTGACACGCCCCTCTCTTCCGGCACGAGAACCAGAAATCGACCAGGCAAGCTGATGGCGGTCGAGACCCGCGGTCCTTTGTGACCGGTGGGCTCTTTAGTGATCTGCACCAGTAATTTCTGCTTGGGCACCAGCCTCTCTTTCAGCGGTCCCTGACCGGGAACATCGTTGGCGTGAAGGAAGCCCATTTTGTCTTTGCCTAAATTGACAAATGCCGCGTCGATTCCGGGCAAAATGTTCTCCACACTACAGGTATAGATATCACCGAGGAGCAACTCTCCGCGGTTGACAAAAAACTCCGCCACCCGATCATTTTCTAACAGAGCGGCAATGCTGTCTTGTTCGGATATAACTAATGACTTTCTCATAGGTTCCTCTACTTATTTAACTTTTGAAAGTTCTTTCTCTAATTCAGGAGGCTCTGTCGTGGTGTCCCCCTGACGATAACTTTTTAGATCGTGATTAATCAGCTCTATTGCATTACGGCCTTTAAGACCGGTTCTACATATCCTCCATTTAATTTTTGGACTTATGCGTTCCAAAAGGTCCTGGGGCTTTACATACAATTCAGAGTTGCAGGAAAGCTCCATCTCTAAAACTAATTCTTTGCTATCTGTTAGCTCAAGTCGCTTGATACCATCCCTGATGTTTTTCATGGTCGGTTGATCTTGGCTTGAACCGGACTTCTTCTTTCTCCTGCCTTTGCGGCGTTTCTTCCGCACAGCCACGAGAATTTCGTCTGCTTCATTGATCTCATCCACTTTGGAAGAGACCATATCTAATACTGATTCGGAATCGTCTTGTTGTTCGCCTTCCACATGGGAGAAGGTCAATCGGTATGTGGCTGTCTGAAGGGCGCTGGAAAGTGACTCCGCCGGCTTCTCCATTAGCTCAAATACTCTTGTGACCTGAACCTCCTCAGGAAGCTGGGCATTGACTCGGGAGCGAAACTCGGTCAAGTCTATGCGCTCAGCCACTTCCAACTCAGCCACCTCTGCCGAACTCTCCATAAATAGAGATAATGGCGCAGCCAGAGAAAGCTTAGGAGAAGGGTTGAAGCCCTGACTGTAAGACATTGTTATCTGGGCCCTTCGCAGTGCTCGAATTAACAAAGTTTGTAGATCGAGATGGCCGATAAAACGCAGATCACCGGTCTTGGTAAACTCAAATCTCAATCTTTGAACTGTCTCCGCCGGTGGTGCTTCTTGCGGCTTGGTGAAAAACAGTGATGGATGGGAGTCATCATCATCATGGGCGGCAAGCTCCTTCACGAAAGGATTTTTCTTCATCACTTCCGGACTTGGGTTTGCCAGCTCATGGTTGGTATCCAGCTCGGTGCAGACACCGCAGGCATGACAGGTATTCTCTGTGCAATTGCCCGTCTCGTCTTCGGAGATAGCCTTCTCCCACTCTTTCTGCATCCACCAGTTGTGCAGGCCGATATGAACAACTTCCCAGGCCTGGGTTGAGCCGACTTCACGGTCGACACAAGCCATCTCTTCCAGAGTCGTGCCGCTCTCTTCGGCTACCTTATGCCAGAGGGAAGGTCTAAATTGATCATCCCAGGCATCAAATGTAGCGCCGGCTCTAAATGCCTTATAGATCAGATCTGAGTAACTTCTATCGCCTCTGGAGATAACTGCTTCAAGAAGACTGATCTCAGGCTCGGTTACATTCAAGGTGACATTATTAAGACGGGCATCTTTCAGCGCGTTCTTAAGAACTCTATGTTTACGTCGAGTCTCTTCCCGACTCACCTGACCGAACCACTGGAAAGGCGTAAAGGGCTTCGGCACGAAATTCGAAATCGTGCAGGTAAACTCAATCTGTTTGGCATGATTATCGGGATCGGCTCTTCTGATCAAGCGACACTTTTCAGTCGCTTCTTTCAGGAGTTCGATAATTCCCATCAGGTCTTCATCGGTCTCCGTGGGGAGACAACACATAAAATAGAGCTTTACCGAGTTCCAGCCGGATTTATAAGCCGACTCAATGGCGGAAATAATCTGCTGATGATTGAGTCCTTTATTTATCACTCTTCTCATCCGCTCGGTTCCCGCTTCAGGCGCGAGGGTGATACCGGATTTACGAACTGTCTTCAACTCTTCCGCTATGTCGAGATTCATCCGATCGGCTCGCTGGCTGGGGAAGGAGATCGAGGTCCTTCTGGAGCTATGTTCTCTGTTTAGCGCCCGGACCGATTCGGTGAGGCTTGTGTAATCGCTGACACACAAAGAGAGCATGGAGTATTCTTCGTGACCGCTGTTAGCCAGAGCTTTTTTGGAAAGGTCAAGAATGTCTTCAGCGGAACGCTCCCGCACAGGAAGGAATGAGTAACCCGGTTGGCAGAATCGACAACCTCGGTCACACCCTCTTCTAACTTCCAGAACCTCGCGATCATGCACCAGGGCTAGATATGGAACAAGGGACTTGGTGGGCTGATTGACATCATTCAGGGGTGAGACTTGCCGGAAGACCCTCTCATTAATTCCGGTCTTATCACCATCGAGAGCCGGGAACCAGGTTCTTGACAGTTGATCATAAGGAGAGGAGCTACCAATGTTTAATCCGAGAAATTCGCGGAGGTCTTCAACCGAGCGGGGCTTCGCCACAGGCTCACCTTCGCTCTGCACCGAGAGAATGGGAACATAAATACCCGGAACTTCAAGGGCAAGTTTGTAAAGCAATCTTCGTCTAACGAACTTGAGAGCTTCGCCGGTCAGCTCTCCTTCTACCTCTGCCAGCTGAGACTTAACCTCATCAATAATCTTCAAGGCCCTGGGTACGGCGGATTCGCCATCGCCGATCATAAAAAAGTCGAAGAAGGCAGCCATGGGCTCCGGATTTATGGCCGAGGGTCCGCCTCCGAATACAAGAGGAAAGAGCCTCTGGGATTCACGGTCTTCGCTTTGGATCTCCAGCTGAGATAGCTCAAGCATATTGAGAACATTGGTGTAAGTCAGTTCGTACTGAAGCGAAAAGCCCAATAAATCGAACTCAGAGACAGGTCTTCTCGATTCCCAGGCCCATAGTGGAATCTCTCTTTCTCTTAAAATGGCTTCCATATCGCGAGCCGGGGCATAGGTTCGGTCAACCATGAATTCAGGAATCTGATTAACCACCTGATAAAGGATCTTCAGTCCGAAATTGGACATTCCCAGCTCGTAGATGTCTGGAAAAGCAAGAAGTAATCTAGCCCGAGCCGATTCAAAGCTCTTGCGGACCGCACCCCATTCATTTCCTAGATACTGACCGGGTTTTTCGACCAGCTCCAAAATCTCATCAAAATCGAGTTTATTTTCTATTTGCGAATTTGCCGCGACTTTCACGTTTCTTACGCTCTGTTAGTCTCAGGAAATAATCTAACGTCCAATGAACCCATGGCTCAAAAGTACCTCTGGCTCCTTTCAGACCTGCCGCGCACCCTCTTCTAATCTTCTTAACAAGCGACTGCGCAGGGAGCAAAATGCTCGGAAACAGGCTAAAGGATAAACTTCTCTTGAGCGTTGACCGGACCTGGACGAGGTCTCAACGAGTGAGTTCGGAAGGTCCAACCTCAAGTGTCACCATTATATCGTTTTATAAGCTTAAATAAATATCTTGACTATCTTTAATCTGATTATTTACAAGTCTGTGAGACAGACAGACGGATAATCGCCACTTCCGGGAGAGTATTCAGGCTTGGATACCAGAGGGCGTGATATATTCGCAGAAGAGATTCTTATATACGACCGGATACGACTGGTTACTGCAGGACCTTTACACGATTACACGATGATTTTAGAAGCATTTGCCGAATATCTTCATGAAGCCGACCCGGACATCCATTCCAGTGATGTCCTGGTGCAATGGCTTCTTGAGATGATGATGAATGCCAATCCCAAATCTCCGATAGAAAGGGTAATCCAACTCGAAATTTCTATCTGTGATGAGACTGCGGAAAAACCTGACGATTGCTGCGCCATAGCCCTTCCCAAATCCGCCCACATACTTGAGAGGCTGACGGCTGTCCTGGACAATATGGAGTCAGCCAGAGAAACCTGCAATCATAATTATGAGTTTCGAGGCGCATCCCAGTCAGGAAGCAGACTGCTCAAAAGCCTGGACGAGTACAGCAAGAGCTATGAGAACCAGAAGTGGGCTCGATGGGTTCACCAGGTAAAAGCAAGTGACTTTAAAGGGGAGAAGAAAAATAATCCCTGACCTGACTTCAGGTAATCGACAATTCCTGCACCTGGAACATTTAGTAAAATTTTCCTGTCTGTTATGTTTGTGACCCCTATTACCCGAAAGGAAAAATTATGCAAGCCGTGTTCAAACCTGGTTTGAATTCCATCCTGGCTCTAACCACCCTGCTTATATCTCTTGCTGTACCGATAGCAACAGACTCCGCTTTTGCAGCGGAAAATATCAGTTTGCGAAAGGGTGTCTCCTTCGTCGAAGACAAGGACAGCGGCTTTCCTATTATTGCCGACAAGCTGGATGACGCGCAGGTGGCTTCCGGACAGGTAAACTTGCTTTTCTTTGGGGCTTCAGGAGATTTGAATACGGCCAGACAAGCCAAACGTCTGGTCGGCACTTATAACAAGCTGAAGGACAAAGGGATAAAGTTCATTGTAGTAAATGTGGACAAACCAGCCAACAAAGAGGCAGAGTCCTTGATTAAGAAGTACTATAAAGGCTACATTCCTTGCCAGACGGTAATTGACTCCAATGGAACCACCACATGGAGCAAAGTGGGCGAAGTCTCCGAAAAAGAAGTAACCAGGCAGCTGAGTAAAAATCTCAGTAAATAAGAGAAAGAAAGTCTGAGAAAAGATCAGCGCTCAAACTTTGCGACCCCATATATGGTGCGCCACCCTGCCAGGGACCATGGCAGTCCGAGCCTCCGGTAACGAGCATTTCATGCTTCCGGGCAAAGTCTAGCAGGCGCTCTCTTGCCTTCTCATCGTGATAGGAATGATATACCTCAATACCCATGACACCTGCCTGCTTGAGAGCAAGAAGAAGGTCTTCCGTCTCTGATCCTTCATAACCCGCATATCCAGGGTGAGCCACTATGGAAATGCCTTTGGCAGAAAGAATAGCTTGAAGTCCTTCTTCCAGGGAGATCCAGTTCCGTGGAATACTCTTCAAAACGGAATCGCAAGAGTCAGAGCCGAAAAATCTTGCATAAGCTTCTTCGATATCATTAGCGATACCACAAGCGATTATAGCTTTCGTCAGATGGGCTTTTCCGATGGTTCCCGGACCAACTTCCTCGATAATGGATTGCATAGTAAGGGGCAGTCCCTTACGATTTAGAAACTCAACAAGATCAAGGGCAAACTGGTGACGGACGAGCCTATTTCTAGAGAGCACCGACCGCAACTCTGTCCAAGCTTCTGTCTCTGGGATGACTTCATCCGGGAAATAGCCCAGCAAGTGCAAATCCCTTCCCTGGAAGCGAACCGATATTTCCACGCCGTTCAAAAATGTTAAATCAGATCGACTGCAACCGGCAAGATGGCTCCTGGCAGGCTCCAGCCCATCAACGGAATCATGATCCGTTAGCGCAATTAAGCTGAGATTTTGAGCAAGCGCATGATCCACAATCTCTTCAGGAGACCAGGTGCCATCAGAATAATGGCTGTGCATATGTAAATCGACAAATTCTCGAACTTTCAGCAACTCTCTGAGTCCTGGTAAATTCTCTCAATTCTAACCGACTTACCTGTCTCTTTATCTATCTGAAATCTAACGCCGCACACCACTGTGGGACCCTGGGCAATTTCCAGACGGCTTGGAAGCTGACTGATCAAGCGGCGAAAGACCAACTCTTTGTCCATTCCAATAACACCATCCCTGGGCCCACAAAGTCCGGCATCAGTTATGTAAGCGCAACCGCCAGGCAAAACTCTGGCATCGGCTGTCTGAACATGGGTATGGGTGCCGAGACAGGCTGCCACGCGGCCATCTAGATAAAGCCCCAGAGCCACCTTTTCTGCAGTGGCTTCCGCATGGAAATCGACTATCAAAGCATCTACGTCTTCACTCAACTCCTCAATCAATTCGTCCGCCAATAAGTAAGGCGAACGCAGAGGTTCCATGAAGACACGGCCCATCAAGTTTATTATGCCTACCCTGAAGCCATCGGACTCAAATATGTAAGAGCCTTTCCCTGGAGTGCCTGGAGGATAGTTCGCCGGACGCAAAATAAAAGGGGAATCATCGATAAATTCAAAAATCTCTTTCTTGTCGAAAGTATGGTTGCCGCCGGAGAGAACGTGAACACCACTCTCTACAAATTCGTTTACAATCTTGCGCGTCAAACCAAAGCCATGGGCGGAGTTCTCCGCATTGACTATAATCAGGTCTGGTTCCACCTGGCTATTTTTCAAAGACTGAAGGTACTGCTTCACGTGCAAGCGACCGGGCCGGCCAACCACGTCCCCGAGAAACAAAACATCGAATAAATTGCTAGACTGCATTAATAGAGCATACTCTATAACCATGGAAAGTACTTTTAAATGCGAATAACCAGGATAGAAAGAGTAATAAAAGTGCTGATGCCACCACCGGCTGTGATTATGCTTGGCGGGCTCCTTCTCTTGTCAACAGAGCTGCCGTCCCAGGCCAATCAGAACAAATCCAACCCAAAAACCAATACCTCACCGACGGCTCCAGCAAAAAAAACAGCCCCTAAGAAAAGAAGTAGGGGGACGACCCTGGTTCCACCGCCACCGCCTACGATTCCCAGTGTGATCGATAGCGGGCAGGTCAGCATGGGCTCCACCGGATTCATCGACTATCTCTCCGAAGAGGATCTAGAATGGAAAAAAAAGACCCTGGAAAAAGAGCTGGCGGCAAGAGAGTTGGACTTGCAGGATAGTAAAACGATTTTAGAACGCAAACTAAAGCAATCCGAAACCTTTGAAGCGCTCTTTGCAGAAGGGGTGGTATCAAAACGTGAACTGGAAAATACTCGAAGACAAACCGATCGCTTGAAAAGAGACGTCGAAAGAGAGAATAGAAGCGTTGAGGAAGTGAAAAGAATCCTCTCAAAAATAGATCAAAGACTGGCCACTGTGAACAAAAAAGCGACGCCAAAGAGAAGTAAGAAGAAAAAATCTCGCTAAAGATTCATTCTCAGATTCAGCATCCTGTCTCTTCATCTTTCCGCTCAGGAACAGACGCCAGCTTTGCCATACCTGATTTGTGGAAACCGTAGAGAAAATAAACCACCGTGCCCAGACCCATCCACACGAAGAATCGAATCCATGTGACAAAGGGTAGACTGATCATAAGAAAGAGACAGAAGAATATGCCGAGCCAGGGCACAATCGGGACGAATGGACAGAGGAAAGGTCTTTCTCTATTAGGATCGGTACGCCTCAGAAGAATAACCCCTCCGCAGACGATTATAAAAGCGGTAAGGGTACCGATATTAGTCAACTCAGCGGCCTGACTTATGTCGATAAACATGGAAGCCAGGGCCACCAGAATTCCAGTTCCAAGAGTAGGCAAAAGAGGAGTCTTGTAGCGTGGGTGCAGCTTGGCAAACACGCCGGGAAGTAGCCCATCCCTTGCCATGGCCATAAAAATACGCGGCTGCCCCAGCTGAAAGACCAGAAGCACGGAAGTCATTCCCGCCAGAGCACCGGCGCTGACAAGGACATGGGCCCAGGGAGAGCCCGCCACAGCCAGAGCTGAAGCCACAGGAGCGGCATCATCAGCTAACTTCTGATAAGGGATGATACCGGTCAAAACTAGAGAGACTCCGGTATAAAGAAGAGAACAAATTATTAGAGAACCGATCATCCCGATCGGCATGTCTCTCTGGGGGTTTTTGGTCTCTTCCGCCGTTGAGCTGACGGCATCGAAGCCGATAAAGCTGAAAAACACAATCGCCGCACCGCCCATAACACCGGCAAACCCGCCAGGAGCAAAGGGAGACCAATTTCCAGGGTTCACATAACCGGCTCCATAAACGATGAAGAAAATCACCACCAGCACTTTTATGATTACAGCAATTGAGTTTACGATGGCACTCTCCTGTATGCCGACCACAAGAACCCAGGTGATCAACATCACGATCACAAAGGCAGGCACATTGACGGCAAACTGATTGCCAAAGAGAACCGGCAGCTGCGTCGATGAATAGAAGGACCATTGGGGGTGATCCGCAGGAAGAGTCGCAAGCCTGGTCAGTGCCGTACCCGTATCTGCTGAGAGCCACAAAGGTATCTTCAAATTGAAGGCACCATGAATAAAATGCAAAAAGTGATCTGACCAGCTCACCGCCACCGCCACGTTGCCGATGGCATACTCAAGCATGAGGTCCCAACCGATGGTCCAGGCGATAAGCTCTCCCAGGGCAGCATATGCAAAAGTGTAAGCGGAGCCGGAAACCGGGATCATGGCCGCCAGTTCTGCATAACACATCGCAGCGAATCCACAGGCGATGGCGGCAATAATGAAGGAGATAACAAGAGCGGGACCGGCCGCCTCCCTGCCCAGGGGTGAACCGACAAGAAAGTTGATTACAGGGGTGGACAACCAATCCTTATGATCCACAGCAGCCTGACCGGCTGCAGCCGTGCCTGTGAGGGCGAAGATGCCGGAACCGATGGTGGCGCCCACACCAAAGGCGATGAGATCTACGGCACGCAAACTGCGTTTCATCTGCCGATCGCCTTCGTAAGCCTCATCCACCAGCATCTGGGCTGGCTTTGTCCGGGTTAATCGGGAGATTAATGCGCTCATTTCAACTTGATCTCTTCCTTGGACTTATTACCGGCCTGGTCGTAAACATGGAGCTTCAAGGAGGTGGGCTTCTTCTTAAACTTAAGGTCTTTGCCGATGAACTCAACGGACTTTCCGTCGGCAAGTCCTTGTCGGGGAACCAGGGCCCAGGATTCACCCTTCTCCGACTCAACCACCGCGTTAACAACAGGGGACCACTTGTCGGAAGCGTTGAAACTCAAGGATGACAGGGTTCCACCCGACCACTTGAATTGCAAATTCGATATAGTGGGACTCTTGTTGTCGATTATCACTGTTCGATAAAAGCTATTTGAAGTAGCACTACCGGCACTACCACCATTAGAAGGAGCATCCGACAATCTAAACCGAAGCATGTAGATTCCGTCTTTATGTTTTTTAGTATCCCAGGTCCACTCAAAGTGCCCGTCAGATGCCAGGGAACTGGTGCTAGCCTTGGATTTTTTCTCTTTGCCGGAATCTTCTTTTTTCTTGTCTTTCTTGTCTTTCTTCTTATCTTTATCAGAAGGCACTATGGAGCCTTGCAAAACCGGCGCGTAGGCGTCGCCTGCCGACTGCAAAAAGATCCGCTTCCGGCTTGAAGAAGCCTGGTCAGCTTTGCCCGGTTGAGATTGAGAGTCCGATTCGGGCTCTGTGTCCGGAGCTTGGTCCTGGTCAGTTTGAGACTCTTGCTCTTCCTTCGGCTCATCTGAACTTTCCCCATGGGCCTCTATTATCTCTTCTTTCTGGGTACCGGTGTTACCGCCAGGTTCAATCTCTTTTGCCGCCTCCTTACCGGCCGCTTTCTCCTCTTTAGCCTTACCTGTTTTTTTCTTTTTGGACTTAGTCTTGGAAGAATCATCCTTCGATTTTGATTTCTTCGGCTTCTTCTCTTTCTTGTTCTCGGAGCCCCTGAGCCCCTCTTCAAGCTCTTTCCAGGATTTGCCTGAGTCGGAAGAGATATGAACGGAAAGGTCCATGTTATCTCCATCAGGATCTTTAGAGACGAGTTTTAACTCCTTCTCACCCGAGACATATGCGCCGGAGACAAGGTTAAAACTACTCATGGTCGGGCTATCATTGCGAGGCAAGTAAGTAGTTTCGACTCGACCGACCACGCTGTCATGTCCCAGAGGAAAAACGCGATCCTTATCGTCGACTTTGATAGCCTTACT